>NZ_JBBMXH010000059.1:0-29246 GCF_037996725.1 Xenorhabdus entomophaga | reverse complement strand
TAGAACACAAATGGAGTGGGGCAAAAGCGATAAGAAGACAAAAAAGATGTTCAGTTGATGAGTTGTTCACCGAGCACATCGAATGTGTCAGGTTATGTTGATTCTGCTATAGTAGCAGCAGTAGCCATGATACTTGGTGACAAAAAGGCAGCATCAATGATGTTTATTCCAAATGTTACACCAGATAATGTCGGATTCTTATAAAATGTAATAAGAGCAAAAACACTACAGAACATAGCTATAAATACGCCACCCACTGGGATAAATATAGATAGAGCAGCAAATATAAGAGCGATAATAGCTAAAGCTTTCATTTTTAAACATCCCTAATTAAAGCGCCAAGATGTTCAGAAACCTACCACATGAAAGGCTTGGTCAATTACCCATTATTGGGTATTATATTCACCACCATCTCGGCATTGTTAAATTTAATTTTCAATCTCATTCGCTTTATACAAGCGATTTATCTGCGGTTGTAGTTCTGAATCAACTGAAAATGATATTTTTTTATTTTGTTTGTGTCAAAAAATATCAAGTATAACATGCGGATTTAATTTAATTCACGATCAATGGGCGCAGCCAAATATAGAAATGGTTGCCCCCGGTTTCTCAAACGAGAAATTAACACTAAATACTCTTCAGCTAATTAATAAAAATTCATTATTGCAAATTTATGGAATAATTAACTTGTCATACCTGCATATTCATGACTTCGTGATAAGCACTAACCAACTTATTTCTTACCTGAATGCCCATTTGTAACGAAATGCCCGCTTTCTGCATATTGACCATCACATCATTGAGTTCCACACCCGGAACGCCCAGTGTGAAATCTTGTGCCTGCTTGGATGCACTCAGACGGTTCCGGTTTATTTTTTCTACAGCGGCAGTCAGTTGGCTGGCAAAACTGCCTTGTACTGGCATGGGGTTGGCGATGTTTGCTGCTTGTAATGCCTGAGCCTTCATCTGTTGCAGTACACCTTCAATTGCCTGAATTGACATAAAAACCTCGCGTTAAATCACCCTATTGATTATGTGATTAAGTGCCATATTAGCCGTGGGCCGGTTGGCAATTTTCCACGCTGCCACCGTAACATAGCCCTTCCAAACTAAAGCGGGTAATTGAAGTAAAAATTCAAAGCTTATTGTGCCATTAAAAGAGGTGTGAACAGCGAATAATGATGGGATTAATAATAGGAAGAATCTTTTCGCTTGCGTATGGGGAGTCTGTTTTGTTACGCCACGCTTTTAGTATTCATGTTGACCAGCAAGGCAAGGATCGTCTATGAGTGCAGCAACAACCGACGTTGAAAACCAAAATAAAGGTTTTAACGCTATTATCAGCAGGATAAAAGCTGATCCAAAAGTTCCGTTATTAGTTGCTGGCTCCGCTGCCATCGCTATCGTCGTCGCCCTGTTCCTCTGGTTGCGAAGCCCCGATTATCGAGTGCTTTACAGCAACCTGAGTGACAAGGATGGCGGGGAAATCGTTACGCAATTAACCCAAATGAACGTCCCTTACCGTTTTGCCGAAAATGGCTCTGCGCTCATGATACCTGCCGATAAGGTGCATGAGACTCGCCTGAAACTGGCACAACAAGGGCTACCAAAAGGGGGAGCGGCAGGTTTCGAACTCTTGGATAAAGAGAAATTCGGTATCAGCCAGTTCAGTGAGCAGGTCAACTACCAACGCGCATTGGAAGGTGAGCTGGCTCGTACTGTTGAATCACTCGGCCCAGTCCAGAGCGCTCGTGTCCATTTGGCTCTGCCAAAACCTTCGCTGTTCGTTCGTGAGCAAAAATCGCCGTCAGCCTCCGTAACAGTCGGATTGCTGCAAGGCCGTGTTCTGGATGAAGGGCAAATCAACGCCATTGTGCATATGATTTCAAGCAGTGTTGCCGGTTTGCCGGCGGGCAATGTGACGATTGTGGATCAATCTGGCCGCCTGTTGACACAAGCCGATTCCACTGGCCGCGATTTGAACACTACTCAGTTGAAATATACGCAGGAAGTAGAGAGTCGTTTCCAGCACCGCATTGAAACTATTCTGGCCCCTGTCGTGGGTCGCGGAAATGTGCATGCTCAGGTAACAGCACAAATTGATTTCTCTCACCGTGAAGAAACGGCGGAAGAGTATAAACCTAATCAGCCACCAAATCAGGCGGCCATCCGCTCCAAACAAACCAGTATCAGCGAGCAGAGTGGCGGGCCATTGGTAGGCGGTGTGCCGGGAGCATTGTCGAATCAGCCAAATGCTGCGCCAAATGCCCCGATTGAAAAACCAAATGCCAAAGGCAATGGTGATGAAAAAGCTGACCAGAACCGCAACAATAGTGCTAATAGCAATAACAGAAATAATAGCTATGAGCGCGTAATAAGTAACAACCGCAATAACCGTCATGACGAAACCACCAACTATGAAGTGGATCGCACCATTCGCCATGTTCAATTACAAGCTGGCACAGTGGAACGTCTTTCGGTTGCCGTTGTGGTCAACTATGCCACCGTTCAGGGGGAAAATGGCCCTGAAACAAAAGCGCTGACACCAGAACAGTTATCGCAGATAGAAGCACTAACCCGTGAAGCTATGGGATTCTCTACTGAACGTGGCGACAGCCTGAACGTACTCAACACACAGTTCAATGATACATCCGAAGTGATAGAAACTCTGCCATTCTGGCAGCACCCTGTCCTGCTGGAAAAACTGCTGGAAGCAGGTCGTTGGTTACTGTTGGTTCTGGTTGCCTGGTTGCTGTGGCGTAAGATGATCGTGCCACAAATCGCCAAAAAACGTGCCGCAGAAAAAGCCGCATTGGCAGCGCAGAAAACCCCGCAGAAACAGCAACCAGAAACCAATGCTGAAATGGATGAAAAAATGCGCCGTAAGCTGGCTCGCCAACGTGTTAGTGCAGAGCTTCAAAGTCAGCGTATCCGTGAACTTGCAGAAAAAGATCCTCGCGTCGTCGCGCTGGTGATCCGTCAATGGATGAGTAACGAACAATGAGCCTGAGCGGAACAGAAAGAAGTGCCGTCATGTTAATGACCCTGGGAGAAGATCAAGCGGCCGAGGTGTTCAAACACCTGAATTCCCGGGAAGTACAACAATTGAGTATTGCCATGGCGGGGATGAGACAAGTCTCCAACCAGCAACTGGTTGAAGTGCTGGCGGAGTTTGAAGAAGATGCAGGGCAGTTCACTGCCCTCAGCATTAACGCCAATGATTATCTGCGCAGCGTACTGATCAAAGCATTGGGTGAAGAACGTGCTTCCAGTCTGCTTGAGGATATCCTTGAGTCCCGTGATACCACGACAGGCATCGAAACCCTCAACTTTATGGAACCGCAAATGGCGGCCGATATGATCCGCGATGAACATCCGCAGATCATTGCCACTATTTTGGTTCACCTCAATCGTGGTCAGGCAGCCGATATTCTTGCTCTGTTTGATGAACGCCTGCGCAATGATGTCATGCTTCGTATCGCTACCTTTGGTGGTGTACAGCCATCCGCACTGGCAGAGTTGACCGAAGTATTGAATACCCTGCTGGATGGCCAGAACCTGAAACGCAGCAAAATGGGTGGTATTCGTACTGCGGCAGAAATCATCAATCTGATGAAAAGCCAGCAGGAAGAAGGTGTCATTGATGCAGTCCGCACTTACGATAACGAACTGGCACAGAAAATCATTGATGAAATGTTCCTGTTCGAAAACCTTATCGGCGTGGACGACCGCAGTATCCAGCGCCTGTTGCAGGAAATTCCGGTCGATTCCCTGCTTGTGGCATTGAAAGGTTGCGATCAGGCATTGCGCGATCACTTCCTCAACAATATGTCGCAGCGTGCTGCTGAAATCATGCGTGATGATTTGGCAAACCGTGGCCCGGTTCGTATGTCCCAAGTGGAAGCAGAGCAGAAATCCATCCTGCTTGTGGTTCGTCGTCTGGCAGAAAACGGCGAAATGATCCTGAATGGTGGTGACGATACCTATGTCTGATAAACCAAATAATGGAAGCTGGCAGCCGTGGCAGCCAAACGAATTGAATCTGTGGGATACTCTGCGGGCAAAACTGGAGCCGGTGGAAGAGGCTACGGAGCCAGACGAACAGGAGCGACTGCTGGAGCAAATAAGAATGCTGGATGAGCTGAAAGAACAAGCTCGTCAGGCAGGTCATATGCAGGGTATTGCAGAAGGTCAGGCTCAGGGTTATGAACAAGGACTCCAGGAAGGCCGAAAGGCCGGACTGGAACAAAGCTTACAGGAATCCAGACAACAGCAGCAAGTGGTTATCGATCAATGGCAAGCATTACTGACAGATTTTAGCCATTCACTGGATGGTCTGGATACGGTTATTGCTTCGCGTTTAATGCAGCTTTCACTAACGGCTGCTCACCATATTTTAGGGCAGCCCGCTGTTTGTGATGGCACTGCCCTACTGAATCAGATCCGTGAATTTATCCAGCAGGAGCCTATGTTCAGTGGAAAACCACAGTTGCGTGTCCACCCACAAAACATCCCTCTGGTTGAACAACAACTCGGGGAAGTTTTGGCACTACATGGCTGGCGTCTCGTTGCAGATAACAAACTGCATCCGGGCGGCTGTAAAGTCAGTGCCGATGAAGGAGATATGGACGCCAGTTTAGCAACCCGCTGGCACGAAATGTGCCGTCTGGCAGCACCGGGAGAATTGTGATGACGGCAAGACTTGGGCGCTGGCTGGCAACCTTGGACTCATTTGAAAAGCGTCTGGAAAAAACCCCGAAAGTACGCCGTTACGGACGCCTGACCCGTGCGACGGGCTTAGTGCTGGAAGCCACTGGTTTGCACATGCCTCTCGGTGCGACTTGTCTGATCGAGCGTCAGAATGGCAGCATCATTGAAGAGGTTGAAAGTGAAGTTGTTGGCTTCAATGGCGAAAAATTGTTGTTGATGCCATTGGAAGAACTGGAAGGCATTGTGCCGGGTGCCCGCGTCTATGCCCGTTCTTATGGTGAAGATGCAGGGGGCGGACGTCGCCTGCCTCTGGGACCTGAATTACTTGGCAGGGTTCTGGATGGTGCCGGACGCCCCCTTGATGGCTTCCCCGCTCCTGATACAGGCTATCGCGCTCCCCTGACAACCACTCCACTCAACCCCCTGCAACGAACTCCCATCAGCAATGTACTGGATGTTGGCGTTCGGGCCATTAACGCCCTGCTGACAGTCGGGCGCGGGCAACGTATGGGATTATTCGCCGGCTCAGGTGTTGGTAAGAGTGTGCTGCTCGGCATGATGGCACGTTATACCCAGGCTGATGTGATCGTCGTGGGTCTGATTGGTGAGCGTGGTCGGGAAGTTAAAGACTTTATTGAAAATATCTTAGGTGTCGAAGGGTTAGCACGCTCTGTTGTTGTCGCCGCTCCTGCTGATGTTTCGCCATTATTGCGCATGCAGGGAGCCTCTTATGCGACCCGCATAGCAGAAGATTTCCGCGATCGCGGTAAACATGTTCTGCTGATTATGGATTCCCTGACCCGTTACAGCATGGCACAACGCGAGATTGCACTGGCTATCGGCGAACCTCCGGCAACCAAGGGCTATCCCCCTTCTGTATTTGCCAAATTACCCGCACTGGTGGAAAGGGCCGGTAATGGCGTCAGTGACGGCGGTTCAATTACTGCATTTTATACCGTACTGACAGAAGGTGATGACCAACAAGACCCGATTGCTGACGCGGCCCGCGCTATCTTAGATGGTCATATCGTGCTTTCGCGTTCACTGGCAGAGTCTGGTCACTACCCTGCCATTGATATTGAGGCTTCCATCAGCCGTGCCATGACCGCCCTGATCGACAATACCCATTATCGACGTGTGCAGTATTTCAAACAGTTGCTTTCCGGCTACCAGCGCAACCGTGATTTGATCAACGTTGGCGCCTATGCTGCGGGCAGTGATCCCTTGCTGGACAGGGCGATTGAGCTTTATCCTCACATGGCTCAGTTCCTGCAACAGGGCATTGAAGAACGCAGTGAGTATGATTCAGCCTGTACCCAGCTTCAACAGCTATTGCCGACATAACATTTTATCTATGGGGATGTTACCTATGAAAATGTTACCTATGGAAATTTCGCTGAGGAGTATTTTGCCGACGAGTATAACGTTTGTCAGAACAGTGCCGATATAACATTGCTATTGATGTACTTCAGTAACGCTTATGTCTGTTTGGTGATTTAAACGAGGAAATACATGCAACAACACTCCCCTCTCGTGACTTTGCGCGAACTTGCCCAAGCTGCGGCGGAAAAAGCGGCATCACAACTTGCACAAATCAGGCAAAGTCACCAACAAATGGAGCAACAGCTTGCGGCGTTAATGAGTTATCAGGATGAATATCGTACCCGTTTGAATGACACTCTCAGCAGCGGCATGTCCTGCTCAACCTGGCAAAATTATCAGCAGTTTATGAAAACGCTGGAAATGGCAATTGAACAGCACAGATTACAGCTCAATCAATGGAAAAAACGACTTGAGCAAGCCATGTCACAATGGCAGGAAAAACAGCAGCGTCTGAACGCCTTCGACACACTGCAACAGCGGGCAGAGCATAATTTGAAGTTACACCAGAACCGCATGGAGCAAAAACAAATGGACGAGTACGCACAACGTGGTGCACAACGGAGAATGAAACAATGAATCTCACTCTTTTGCCTACTGATTTAAAACTCACAAATAAAGGCCCGGAAAAAAGTCAGCCGGCTTTAAATGAACCCGCGAACGGTAATCCTTCCTCTCAATTCGGGCAACTTCTCAACGCAGAAACAGCTTCTATGCGGAAGCACACTGCTCAGGCGGACAAAAATAGCCTGAAAGAGGGAAAATCCGCCACTGACAAAACAACGCAGGGCGAATGGTTGCCATCGCAGCCTGCATCAGACAATGCGGTGGTCACGGATAAGTTGCAGGAGGAAGTTGCCTTGCAAGAGAGCCGTGCCGAATTTGCTGTATTGAAAGATGAAGATCTTTTATCTGCCGAAGCGTTAAGTGCCGTTATTCCGATCCAGATTGCCGGGCTGGTCACTCCTTCTGCAAATTCTGTGGCTTTTCAGGAAAGTACAGATGGCTTAATGGAAAATAGCTTGCCGGATGATAAAAACAGTGCTGTCCAGACGTTACTGAGCAAAAATGCCGAAGATATCAAAGAAGCCAAAGTTGCGGGTACAGTTCTTTCTGAACGTTCTCTCTCTGAACTCTCTAAAGAGGGAGCACCAGACAAAGGCATCCCATTTTCTGCTGCACAAGATTTTGCACTCAGTAACAAAACAGAGAATTCCGCCAACACACGCCCTGTGCTCACGCCCGTTGCCGGACAGGTAAAACTGGCTGCCACTAATAAGGCAGGGTATGACAATACTCTCTCCAAAAATATTTCTTCAGACAATATTTATTCAAAAAACGTTTCTTCAAAAAACAGCAGCAAGGAACTAAATCTGCTCCAAATGGCAATTCAGGGCGCTCCGGCGTTGACGGCAGCTACAATAGAAACCGCTTCCGTCGATTCACCTACGGTATTGGCAGCTTCTCCCCTGCTTTCAGGCGGGCAACAGGCAACGGGGCAGTTTCAGTTGAATAGTGCAACTGCACCTTTGTTGAATGCGCATCTTGGCAGCGAACAGTGGCAACAACAGCTTAATCAGCACGTGTTGTTCTTTAACCGTAATGGATTGCAACAGGCTGAGCTTCGTTTACACCCTCAAGAACTGGGTGCACTGCATATCCGCATGAGTGTTGAAGATAATCAGGCACAATTGCACTTTGTTTCCGCCCATCAGAATGTTCGTGCTGCTCTGGAAGCTGCTTTGCCGGGACTTCGCCACTCACTGGCAGAAAGTGGCATTCAATTGGCTCAAAGCAGTGTCAGTAGTGATAACCAAGGGAACTGGCAACAAGAACATCACGCCGGTAACCAGGCGAATAGCCAGAATAGTGGTCGTTCCAACTCCCATGCCAATACGCAAGATCATGGTTTAGTGGCCTCAACCGGAGTCACCGCTGCTCATGATTCAGCCATCAGGCTGACACCTCAGCAACTCGCCTCAACCCGGGGAGGTGTTGATACTTTTGCCTAATTATCCACCAGATTATTCATCTAATTTCAGGATGCACTGTAATAAAATGAAAAAGGGTCGATAACAAACGTGTGAGTTAATGGTTTTTTCTCCGTTTGTTCCCGCTATTGCCGGAACAAAGACGCGGGATAATTGATATCGATTTTGATGGATAAGGAGATCCGCCACGGAATGCGCGGTGACTTATCCGCAACGAAAAACAGGAATTTGTCTGTCCATGTCTGATTATAGCTACGAGCATAAACGCACAAATCCAATTTGGATAATACTGCTAATACTGATCGCTGTTCTTGGTGCCGCCATCGGAGGGTATAGCTGGTGGACAATGAGCCAGTCAACCAATAACAGTTCAGAAAAAACCAAAGTCATCAATGCCCCTGTATTTATGAACTTGGAACCTTTTACCGTCAATTTGATCGACAACGAAGATCATTTCGATCGCGTTCTGTATGTTGGCGTGACATTGCGTCTGCCTGACGAAAAAATCCGTCAGCGATTCCATGATTATCTGCCAGAGGTTCGTAGCCGTATGTTGCTGTTATTATCTCGCCAGAAAGCCATCGAACTGGCAAAAGATGACGGAAAAATGCATTTGGTGACAGAAATCAAACAGACATTAAACCCGACGCTAATACCCGGTGAGCCTGATCAGGAAATCACCGATGTGTTATTTACCACGTTTATTCTGCGATAATCACAATGAGTGACAATATTCTTTCACAGGCAGAGATTGATGCTCTGCTCAATGGTGACAGTGCCTCTGCTGATGACGTAGAACAAACTGCGTCTGGAGAAAATGAGGTTCGACCTTACGATCCCAATACACAACGCCGTGTTGTACGCGAACGTTTGCAGTCACTGGAAATCATCAATGAACGTTTTGCCCGCCAATTCAGGATGGGGCTGTTTAACATGCTGCGCCGCAGCCCGGATATTACGGTCGGTGCTATCAAAGTTCAGCCTTATCACGAATTTGCCCGCAATCTGGCCGTGCCGACCAACCTCAATCTGGTTCACCTGAAACCATTGAGAGGAACCGCACTATTCGCTTTCGAGCCAAGTTTAGTTTATATCGCTGTTGATAACCTCTTCGGGGGTGATGGTCGTTTTCCAACCAAAGTGGAAGGCCGTGAATTTACCTATACCGAACAGCGGATCATCAACCGAATGCTGAAACTGGCGCTGGATGCCTATCGTGACGCCTGGGATTCTATCTTTAAACTTGAAGTGGAATATGTGCGTTCCGAAACGCAGATAAAATTCACCAATATCACCACTTCACCGAACGATATCGTGGTTACCACACCGTTCCAGGTGGAAATCGGTGCATTGACCGGCGAATTCAACATCTGTATTCCATTTGCCATGATCGAACCCCTGCGCGAACGCCTGACCAATCCACCTGTGGAAAATGTTCGTCAGGAAGAGGGACTGTGGCGTGAAAGTCTGGTGAAACAAGTTCAGCACTCAGAATTAGAACTGGTTGCGAACTTTGTTGATATCCCACTGCGGCTGTCAAGGATACTCGAACTGAAAAGTGGCGATGTTTTGCCGATTGAAAAACCTGAACGCCTAATCGTTCACGTTGATGGTGTGCCTGTGCTCACCAGTCAATATGGAACACTACACGGGCAGTATGCCCTGCGTGTTGAACACCTGATTAACCCTGTTTTAACTGCTCTGGATGAGGAAAAGCCCAATGAGTGATGCTAAACAACCCACAGATAACGGATCAACTGACGATATGTGGGCAGAAGCGCTGGAACAACAGGCCGCACAGCAAACCTCTGACGGCGGCGCGTCAATTTTTGAGAGTCTGGAACCACAGGATGCACTTGCCCAGCTCTCCGATATTGATTTGATCATGGATATTCCCGTTAAGCTCTCTGTTGAGCTGGGACGTACCAAGATGACTATCAAACAACTGCTGAAACTGTCACAAGGTTCAGTGGTGCCTCTTGATGGTCTGGCGGGCGAGCCACTGGATATTCTGATCAATGGCTATTTGATTGCACAGGGAGAAGTAGTTGTCGTATCCGATAAATACGGTATCCGTATCACGGATATCATCACTCCTTCTGAGCGCATGCGTCGTTTGAGTCGTTAACTATGATGGCGAACCAGCCTTCCCTTAATGTTTCTTTTCAACGTGGTACGGCATCAGATGCCGTACCCGTTAGCACAACAGTTAACACTACAGGCAGTAGCGAACCTCTCCCGGCCGGCCAGACACTGATGCAGGTCAGTAGTGCACTGGGGGGGATTTTATTGTTGATTTTCTTCATGACATGGTTAGTTCGCCGTTTAGGTCTTGCCCCCGGCAAAAACAAAAATCATCGGTTGCTGAATGTTAAGGCGAGCTGTTCTCTCGGGCCGAAAGAGCGGGTTGTTGTGGTGGAAGTCGAAGACAACTGGCTGGTACTGGGCGTGACATCCCAGCAAATCAATATGCTGCATCAAATGCCTGCGCCACCTGATCACGCGGAAAAGGATGCCGCACTCAAGTCACTGCCATTCGGCCAGATGTTGAAAAATACGCTCCAGCGAAAAAGCAAGAACGACAAGGACGATGATGAAAAATAGAGTTTTCTTTATGACTGGCATGACTGGTAAAAAACTTGTCTCACCGCTTAATATCATGCGTTTGGCAACGCTGTTTATGGCACTCTTATTGCCACTATTTCCCATGAACGCCGCTGCCGAGTTACCCGGCATCATCAGCCAGCCTTTACCCAACGGCGGACAAAGCTGGTCACTGCCAGTTCAAACCCTAATTTTCATCACGGCTTTGGGATTCATTCCTGCGGCCTTGCTGATGATGACCAGTTTTACCCGTATTATTATTGTGCTGGGTTTGCTACGTAACGCACTGGGAACGCCGTCCGCGCCCCCTAACCAAGTGATGCTTGGTCTGGCGCTGTTTATGACTTTTTTCATCATGGCACCGGTATTTGATAAGGTTTACCAAGACGCTTACCTGCCCTACAGTGAAGATAAGATCACACTGGAAGCCGCGCTGGATAACGGTTCAAAGCCTCTCCGCCAGTTTATGTTGCGTCAGACGCGAGAAAACGATTTAGCTCTGTTTGCCCGCCTTGCAAACCAAGAAGCATTTGAAACCGCGGATTCTGTCCCGATGCGTGTGCTTATTCCCGCATTTATTACCAGCGAATTAAAAACAGCATTCCAGATTGGCTTTACGCTCTTCATTCCGTTCCTGATCATCGATCTGGTCGTTGCCAGTGTCCTGATGGCGTTGGGGATGATGATGGTTCCGCCTGCCACCATATCGCTGCCGTTTAAACTGATGTTATTTGTCTTGGTGGATGGCTGGCAATTGTTGCTTGGCTCACTGGCACAAAGTTTTTACGTCTAGCGTGGATCTTATTGGAAAAAGATTAAAAAAGCGGTTTGAGAAAATTATGACTCCAGAATCGGTAATGGCCCTTGGCGTTGAAGCAATGAAAGTAGCGTTGGCATTAGCTGCCCCACTTCTTTTGTCTGCTTTGATTTGTGGCTTAATCATCAGCTTATTGCAAGCGGCAACTCAGGTAAACGAGATGACTTTATCGTTTATTCCGAAAATCCTGGCCGTTGTCGTTACTATCGTTGTCGCGGGGCCATGGATGCTGAACTTGCTTCTGGACTATATGCGTACATTGTTTAGCAGCATTCCGGCTATGATCGGTTAACCATGATCCCGTTCGATAGCGAAACGCTCTCCCGCCTTGTCAGTGATTTTTTCTGGCCATTGGTACGTCTATTGGCGCTGTTCAGCATAGCGCCAATTTTCAGTGAAAAACAGATGCCGATAAAGGTCAGAATAGGCTTGGCGTTAGCTATCACCGCTTTATTGGTTCCGGGTCTCCCTGCTTCCCAAATTCCTGTTTTTTCCGTTCCCGGCATTTGGGTTCTGATACAACAGATATTGATCGGTATGGCCTTGGGATTAACCATTCAGATTGCTTTTGCTGTGGTGCGACATGCCGGTGAAGTGCTTGGCTTACAAATGGGGCTTTCATTCGCCACATTCTTTGATCCTACCGGTGGCCCGAATATGCCTATTTTGGCCCGTATTCTGAATATGCTGATGATGTTGCTGTTTCTGGCATTTGACGGGCATTTATGGTTACTGTCTATTCTGGCCGATACGTTTTATTCCATTCCCATCCAATCGACCCAATTGAATCCAAAAGGTTTTCTGTTATTAGCTCAAAGTGCCAGCCTGATCTTTGTCAATGGCATGATGCTTGCGCTGCCAATGATTACCCTACTCTTGGTTCTGAACCTTTCTTTGGGCATGCTGAACCGCATGACACCCCAACTTTCTGTATTTGTGGTCGGCTTTCCTCTGACTCTGACAGTGGGTATTTTCACTCTTTCCCTGTTGTTCCCAACGCTGGTGCCATTTACAGAGCGGCTATTCGGAGAAATGTTCGACCGTTTAGCAGTGATTATTCATGAACTGATCGCCCAATAAACAATAGCTTAATCACCTTGCCATGATATTTACTTCATCCATGCACCACAGTATCCACTGTGGCGATTAACTTCCCGATAACAAAAAATATCGACATCTGGTATTTATTTCAGTTAATTTAATTTTAAAAGGTTACTATTGCAAAAAAGAACTATCGTAAAGGAGAAATGAGCATGTTGCATAACAACTCTTCACAAACTTCTTCAGCAGTTCGTAATAACAACTCTCTTCCCTTGCATACCTATCCTCTTAGTTCTCCTCAGCAAGCTATCTGGTTTGATCAGGCTATCCATCCCAATTCTTCCAACTACCATCTCAGCCTTTTCATCTGCATCGAAGGAGAGTTTAATGAAGCATTATTTGTCCGTGCCTTTGAAGCCGTTGTTTATTGCCATGACGCTCTGCGTTTGCAACTGATCAACACCCATGCCTTGCCTACTCAGAAAATTGCTCATTCCCTCCCTGTGGTCGTGGATATACACGATTTTTCATCGCATCCAGACGCTGACATCAGAGCAAAACAATATATGGATGCTGAATTCATGCGTCCATTTCACTTGGATGAGGTGCTGTGGCGTTCCAAATTATTGCGGGTCAGCAATACCTGCCGGTACTGGCAATTTTGTTGTCATCATTTGATCATTGATGGCACGGGTATGTTCATACTCCTTGACAAGGTTATCAATGCCTACAACCGTCTGATGAAAGGAGAAACACTGAACAACTCCGCTCACTCTTATCTTGATTTTATTACGGATAACCTCAACTATCTCGCTTCTGAACACTACTCACAGGACATGCAATTTTGGTTGAAGCGTTATGAAAACCTGCCTCCCCCTTTACTCCAGCCTGCCAATTCCAATAGCATTGATGTCAATAACAACAGAAACCACAAACAAACTAATCCCATTGCGTCTCAGCCTGCTCGCTGGTCAATCGACCAGACACTCTTTAAACGCATCGAAAAGGCGGTTGGCGGACAGGGATTACCTTTCCTGCATTTCATGTATGCCATTCTGGCCTGCTATTTCGCACGAACAACAGATGTAGACAGAATTGTCATCGGCAGTCCCTTGCATAACCGCAAAAATACGCGACAAAAGTGCACGATGGGAATGTTCGCAACCGTGATCCCCATTGGCATCACCCTTTCACCGGAGGATACGTTTCGTGATGTCATGCGCAAAGCTGCAACCGAAATGAGTCTTTGCCATGAGCATCAACGCTTTCCCATCGTAGAATTCAACCGACAACGACACATCCGGCAAAAAGTCGGGAATGCGCGATTATTTGATGTGGCGTTATCTCTCGAACCGTTTAAAACAAATCTGCATATGGAAGGAGAGAACACCAGCGTCAAACTTTTCGACCTACATTCTGGTGCCCCCTATCCGCTTTGTATCAGAATCAAACAATATATAAACACCGCCCGTCCTGAAGATACCTATTCCCCGATTTCCATTGAGTTCTATTTTTCTCCTGATTACCTGAATACCACGGAAGTTATGGCGCTCCAGTCCCGTCTTGCCGTCTTGCTTGATGCCGCTCTCACTTCTCTGGAGATCCCTTCCCTGACGGATACAAAAATAGTCAATTTGCCTCTCCTGCCCGACATTGAGCGCCAACAAGTATTGGTGGATTTCAACGCCACCCAAGCTGAATTCCCGCAGGATACCCTGATTCATCAACTGTTCGAAGCACAAGCACAACGCACACCGGATGCCATTGCCGTGGTCTTTGAAGAGCAATCGCTGAGTTACGATGAATTGAACAAACGTGCCAATCGTCTGGCACACCACCTGATTTCCCTTGGCGTTCGTCCTGATGATCGGGTGGCGATTTGTATTGAACGCAGTCTGGAAATGGTTGTCGGCTTATTAGGTATCCTCAAGGCTGGGGGCGCGTTTGTGCCACTCGATCCGACTTATCCGACCACGCGGCTGATCTATATGCTCAATGATTCAACCCCCGTGGCTCTGGTGACTCAGACGACGATTACTCAAACAATGCCGGCAGAAACGTGGAACAGTCACCTGCCAACCCTACTACTTGATACTCCAGAATATTCTGTTTTGGATGAAAGATCGGAAGAAAACCCGGAAGTACAAGCACTGGGACTGACTTCCCGTCATCTGGCTTATGTCATTTATACCTCTGGCTCCACAGGGCAACCTAAAGGCGTCATGATCGAACATCGCAGTTTGGGTAATTTGATTACCACCCAGCAAGACACACTCGCCATCACTCCAAACAGTCGAATCTTGCAGTTTGCCTCAAACAGTTTCGATGCCTGCATTTGGGAATGTTATATGGCACTATTGGCGGGCGCTCGCCTTTACCTTGCCAAACGGGAGCATCTTCTGCCGGGAACAATGCTGTCTCACTATTTAGAGACTCATGCCATTACTCACGCCCTCTTGTCCCCCACCGCACTGGCAACAATGGATACCCTTCCGGCAACACTGCAAACCTTAATTGTGGGAGGGGAGGCATGTCCACCTACGCTGGTCAAACGCTGGGCGCAAGGACGACAGATGATCAATGCGTATGGCCCGACGGAAACCACCGTTTGTTCCACCATCTGCCAATGTGAGAGTCAGAAAAGCATTGATAATCAGGAAAATCATGCGCCGCCGATTGGTCATCCCATCGCTAATACCCAAATCTATATTCTTGACACTTACGGTCAACCCGTTCCGCAGGGAGTCGTGGGAGAGATTTATATTGCTGGTGTCGGCGTTGCCCGCGGCTACCTGAATCGCCCCGAACTCACTGCCGAACGTTTCCTTATCAATCCGTTCTCCTCTTCTGCGCACAACGCACGTATGTACAAAACCGGCGATCTGGGGCGTTGGTTACCCGATGGCAAGATTGAATATCTCGGCCGCAATGATTTTCAAATCAAACTGCGCGGTTTCCGCATTGAGCCGGGAGAGATCGAGGCAAGACTGCGGCAATGCCACGGCGTGCGTGAAGCTGTGGTGCTGGCTTGCGAAAATCGTTCCGATGAAAACACGCCCGATGAAAATGGAGCGGCTCCAGAACAACTGGTCGCCTATTTACTGCCTAAGGCGGATGCTGAACTGGAGCCAATGGCATTGCGGCAACAGCTCGCACAACATCTTGCCGAATACATGATACCCAGTGCCTTTGTGACACTTGATGCCTTCCCACTGACACCCAATGGCAAACTCGACCGTCAGGCGCTCCCCAAACCCGATCATACTGCAATTGTCACACGCAGTTATCAGGCCCCTATCGGGGAAGCAGAAACCATCCTGAGCCAAATCTGGCAAAGGTTGCTCGGAGTGAAACATGTCAGCCGCTACGATCACTTTTTCGAGCTTGGCGGGCACTCGCTGATCGCCGTTAGCCTGATCGAACAACTGCGCGATCTGGGATGGGTTCTTGATATCCAGATTATATTCACCAAACCCGTGCTGAACGAGATGGCAACAGCGCTACTGTCGGCTCAGGAGAATACAGTTCAAGGAAACAGGGAACAAAAAAATACGACGGTGTTCACTGTGCCGCCCAATCTCATCCCTGACGGCTGTACTGCCATTACACCCGGCATGCTGACTTTAGTTTCCCTATCCCAACAAGAGATTGATGCCATCGCCGCTACTATTCCTGGTGGGGCTGTCAATATTCAGGATATCTATCCGCTCGCGCCATTGCAGGAAGGCATTTTTTTCCATTATCTGTTGCGGAAACAGGGAGATACTTACCTGTTACGCAATTTACTTGCCTTCAACACCCGCGAACGGCTGGACGTCTTTCTGGCGGCTTTACAACAGGTCATTGACCGTCACGATATTTTGCATACATCAATCTACTGGCAGGGATTGGCGCAGCCGGTGCAAGTCGTCTGGCGGCAGGCATCTTTGAACATTAATACGTTTTTGCCGGATGGCGGACAGGATATCCCTTCTCAATTATTGTCACATACCGATCCCCATCACTACCGTCTTGATGTGAGTCGGGCACCGCTATTCTCAGCCGATATTGCCTATGATCCGCGTCAGGATGAGTGGTTACTGGTTTTGTGTATCCATCATTTAGTCTGTGATCATATAACACTGGAACGTATCATTGATGAAATCGGCACATTATTGCGTAGCCATACCGAAAGCGGATGTCTTGACAATCGCCACTCTGAAAAATTATCCCCGGTATTACCTTATCGTCACTTTGTCGCCCAATCCTTGCAGGCGCCTACCTCAGCTCACGAAACCTATTTCCGTAACGTGCTCTCTGATGTAGATACACCGACAGCGCCTTTCGGGATACTGGATATTCACAGCGGGAACAGGCAGATATCGGAGACTAAACAGCCCATAGATGCACTACTTGCCAAAGCTATCCGCACTCAAGCCCAACGTCAGGGTGTCAGCCCCAGTATATTGTTTCATGTTGCTTTGGCTCTAGTACTGGCAAAAATAAGCGGACGTGATGATGTGGTCTTTGGCACGGTATTGCTGGGACGCATGCAGGGCGGTACGGGCATCGATCAAATGATGGGGCTGCTTATTAATACTTTACCCATTCGGATCAGGCTTACGGATAACAGCGCACAGACAACCGTTCAGGAAACCTATCTCAGGCTGATGAAGTTGCTGAAGCACGAACAGGCAACACTAACGCAAGCCCAATATTGTAGTGACGTGATACCCCCTTTGCTGCTCTTCAATACACTACTCAATTATCGTCATAGTCAATCAGAGACTACCTTTGCCAAATGGGAAGGTATGCGTTTGCTGATGCAAGAAGAGAGAATTAATTATCCTATCGGTTTGTTTGTCGATGATTGGGGTGATGGATTTAGTTTAGTTGCCCAAACCGTATCGGATATCGAACCGATTCGGCTGATCGGCTATATGACCACTGCCCTGACGGGATTAGTCGAAACGCTGGAAACTTCATCCCACCAGCCAATTTTGGATATTTCGATTTTGCCCGTTAGGGAACGTCAACAGTTGCTGGTGGATTTCAATAATACAGCAGCCGATTTCCCGCAAAACACGCTTATCCACCAGCAGTTTGAAAAGCAGGTACAACACAATCCCGATGCGATTGCTGTCACCTTTGGAGAACAATCGTTGACGTATGCTGAACTGAATCGTCAAGCCAATCGTTTAGCGCATCATCTGATTGCCTTAGGTGTCCGCCCAGATGATCGGGTAGCGATTTGTTCTGAACGTAGTCCTGTCATGATGGTAGGATTACTCGCTATCCTGAAAGCCGGCGGTGCCTATGTCCCGCTCGATCCAAACTACCCTGCCGAACGACTGGCCTATATACTTGAAGATGCCGCTCCTGTTGCCTTGCTCACCCAAACAACATTAATCAATTCGCTAACCAACACCGTACCCATTGTAGATCTCAATAATCTTGCATCTCTTATGGCGGACATGCCAACCAGCAACCCAGATCCCCAAATTCTTGGCCTGACACCACACCATCTGGCTTATGTCATTTATACCTCGGGTTCGACGGGTGTGCCCAAAGGAGTAATGAATGAGCATCGCGGGGTCGTGAATGGTTTATTCTGGGCACAGAAGACTTATCAATTAACCCCGCAGGATCGTGTCTTGCAGAAAACACCGTTCAGTTTTGATGTTTCCGTTTGGGAGCTATTCCCGCCCCTGATGTTTGGTGCCCAGCTAATTTTGGCTCATCCTGATGGTCATAAAGATCCGCACTATTTACTGTCCGAGATAGAAAAGCACAGGATTACGATCATCTACTTTGTGCCTGCCATGCTACAACGATTTCTCCATGCTATTCCCGTCGGACGCTGCCCTTCCCTGCGCCACATTTTATGCAGTGGTGAAGCATTTCCTTATATCTTACAGCAACAATGCCTGTCCCATTTTGCTCACTGTCAGTTACACAATTTATATGGCCCTACTGAAGCAGCGGTTCATGTTACCGCCTGGCAATGTGTGCCGGAACGTTATATCGGACGGATACCCATCGGGAAACCCATCGCCAATACCAAAATTTATCTTCTCGATAGCCATGGAAAACCGGTTCCAATAGGAGCCATCGGTGAGATTTACATTGGCGGAACCGGTATCGCCCGCGGTTATCTGAATCTTCCAGAACTCACCGCAAGACACTTTATCTTTGATCCTTTTTCTTCAGACTCTGATGCCCGTCTATACAAAAGTGGCGATCTGGCTCGTTGGTTACCTGACGGGAATATTGAATATCTTGGTCGCAACGATTTTCAGGTCAAGATACGCGGCTTCCGTATCGAACTTGGCGAGATTGAGACCCGACTGGCGCAATGTCACGATGTACGTGAAGCGGTTGTGATTGCCCGGGAAGATACGCCGGGCGAAAAACGTCTGGTTGCCTATCTACTAGCTAAACCCAATGCGACACTGGTGCCAGCAGAATTACGCCAGCAACTTGCCCAACACCTTGCCGAGTATATGCTGCCCAGTGCCTTTGTGACGCTTAATGCCTTTCCATTGACACCCAATGGCAAGCTCGACCGTCAGGCACTGCCAATGCCTGACCAGACGGCACTCGTGACCCGTAACTATGAAGCCCCCATCGGAGATATGGAAATTGAGCTGGCTGAGATTTGGCAAGCACTGCTGAAACTGGAACGAGTGGGTCGTCATGATCATTTCTTTGAACTCGGTGGTCATTCCCTGCTTGCTATCCAACTTGCCGCGCGGATACGCCAAAAACTGACGCGGGAATTGCACTTACAGCAACTTTTTTCTCACCCTGTCCTGTCCGATTTGGCTACCTTGCTCACCGACACGCCTGTGACAACCCAAATCGTTATTCCTGCTGCTGATCGCTGTCAGCCACTGCCACTCTCTTTCTCTCAACAACGTTTGTGGTTCCTTACCCGCCTCAATACCAAAACCAATCTGGCCTATCATATCCCGATAGTCCTGCATCTCAGCGGACACCTTGATCATACTGCGGTTACGGCTGCGCTTGACCATCTCGTCAGTCGGCATGAAAGTTTGCGCACCCGTTTTGTCCTGATTGATGAACAGCCTTACCAGCATATCGACAGCGCAGATACTGGGTTTTCTCTGACCTATCAGGATCTGCGCAGATTAGACGAAACGTCTCGCCTGACCTGTATTAACGAATTAGTGGAACTCGAAACACAAACCCCGTTTGATTTTGCTAATGAGCCAATGGTTCGGGGCCAATTGCTGCAACTGTCTGATGAAGAACATGTGCTGATCATTATCCAGCATCACATCATCACCGATGGCTGGTCGACCGGGATATTGTTCCGCGAACTGGGTGCTCTCTACCGTTCCGCATCAGGAGAAAATGGCGATCCTTTACCCCACCTTCCCCTCCAGTACGCGGACTACGCCGTCTGGCAACAGAAAAGACTACAAGGTGAGGTTCTCACTGCCCAACGGGATTTCTGGCAAAAGCAGCTTCAAAACGCACCGACATTGCTGGCTCTCCCCATCGATCACCCACGACCACCAGAACAAAGTTACAAAGGCAATCATGTGCCCGTTCACCTGAATGCTGATTTATTGTCTGCCCTCAAAGCACTCGGACAACGTCAGGATACAACGTTATTTATGACCTTGTTTGCAGCCTGGAGCATCGTGCTTGCCCGTTTAAGCGGACAGGACGATATCGTTATTGGCACCCCCGTCGCCAACCGTTCATTGAGTGACCTTGAGGGATTGATTGGCTTTTTTGTCAATACATTGCCTTTACGCGTCGAACTGGAACAATGCAACTCTGTGGCAAATCTGCTCGCTCATGTCCGTGAACGGGCACTGGCAGCCTATGCACATCAAGATCTGCCTTTTGAACAATTGGTGGAAACCCTACAACCAGAACGCAGCCTGAGCTATAACCCGATCTTTCAGGTTATGCTGGCCCTGAACAATATTTCTACACTAAACAATACTTCCACACAGTTCCTTGAATTGCCGGGTTTATCTGTCTCGTTGATGGAGCCACCACACCACAGTGCGTATTTTGACCTGACGCTGTCACTGACCGAAACCCAAGATGACATCAGTGGTTATCTGGAATACGCTTCAAGTCTGTTCGAGCGGAAGACGATTGAACGCATGGTGAATTATTTCACCAATGTGCTGACAGCCATGACAAGCGATGAGACACAAGCCATTGCACACTTACCGATATTATCCGTTGCAGAACGCCAACAGTTATTGGTTGATTTCAATACCACGCCATCTTTGCAAAACGCGGTTGCTGATTTTTCACAAGATACTTTGATTCAGCAACTGTTCGAAGCGCAAGTGCAACGCACACCAGATGCGGTGGCGGTAATTTTTGAAGAGCAACCCTTGAGTTATCACGAACTGAACCGACGCGCCAATCAACTGGCGCACAGCCTGATTGCTTTTGGTGTCCGCCCTGATGATCGTGTCGCAATTCATGTTGAACGGGGTTTGGATATGATTATCGGTCTATTCGGGATCTTAAAAGCCGGGGCCGGTTATGTTCCACTTGATCCAGACTATCCTACTGAACGGTTGGTTTATCAGTTATCGGACTGCCAGCCTGCCATATTGTTGACCCAAAAACATTTACAAACACGCTTACCAATACAAGATATTCCCATCTGGCTGTTGGACGATGAAATTCATCAAGAGAGCATGCAAAAACAGCCGACGTATAACCCTGACAGCCAGCAGACAGGGCTTCAACCGCACCATCTGGCCTATATCATCTACACCTCAGGTTCAACCGGCAATCCCAAAGGCGTTATGTTGGAACATCACAATGTCGTGAGCCTTATTCATGCACATTGTCAGGTGAGTGAACCCCGCCCGGGTGATCGTATTCTGCAATTTGTGACCTTCGCGTTTGATATTTCCGTGTCAGATATTTTCCCTACTCTGGCTTCGGGCGCGACGCTGGTTCTGCGCCCATCCCATATCAAAATACCAAATAGCGCTTTTGTCGATTTTTTGCGTGAACAGAAAGTGACGATCATCAATTTACCAACCGCTTTCTGGCACCATTGGGTACAAGAAATAAAGGCCGGACGTGGCGGTTTCAGCCCCTATCTACGTACCATTATTGTTGGGGGTGATAAAGTGGATCACCGCTGTTTAATGGATTGGCTGTCGTGCCCGGAAACTCAATCCTGCCGCTGGTTCAACGCCTATGGTCCCACAGAAATCACCATCACTGCCACGACGATAGCGATCGATAAGAAAATGATGATAGGTAATACATCTGTCCCCTCAATCACTAACAACATTCCGATTGGCCGGCCCCTGTCCAATACCCGTATCTATATTTTAGATGCACTTGGTCAGCCAGTTCCTATCGGCGTAAGTGGCGAAATCTATATCGGAGGCATGGGCGTCGCCCGTGGTTATTCAAACCAACCAACACTGACAGCAGAGAAATTTGTTACTGATCCCTTTAGCGAACATCCCAACGCCCGTATGTATAAGACCGGCGATTTAGCCCGCTGGCGATCTGACGGCAATATCGAGTACCTTGGTCGCAATGATTTTCAGGTCAAGCTGCGTGGTTTCCGTATCGAACTGGGGGAAATCGAAACCAGATTGATGCAATGTCACGGCGTGCGTGAAGCTATCGTGCTTGCTCGCGAAGATGCTTCTTATGGAAAAACAGGTGATTATGAAAAAACAGGGAGCGACAAACGTCTTGTTGCTTATCTGCTCGCTGAACCGAATACGGAACTGGTGCCGGCAGAACTGCGCCAGCAACTTGCACAGCACCTTACCGACTACATGTTGCCCAGCGCATTTGTGACATTAGATGCTTTTCCGCTGTCCCCCAATGGCAAACTCAACCGCCAAGCGCTGCCGAGGTCGGATCAGGCTTCTATCGTGACTCACGCTTATGAAGCGCCGCTCGGTGACAGGGAAATAGCGTTGGCCGAGATCTGGCAGGCATTATTAGGGTTGGAAAAAGTCGGTCGTTATGACCATTTCTTTGAGCTGGGAGGCCATTCCCTGATGGTCATCAGTCTGATCGAGCGGCTGCGTAACCAAGGTTGGCACCTTGATATTCGTACCGTGTTTTCCACGCCAACGCTGGCTGGAATGGCAAAAATCATGCAGGTCATCGGGGACAATACAACCTCATTCACCGTACCGCCCAATCTCATCCCTGATGGTTGCACCACCATCACGCCTGATATGCTGCCGCTGGTTTCCCTGACGCAACATGAAATTGAGACTATCGCCGCCACAATCCCCGATGGTATGACCAACATTCAGGATATTTATCCACTTGCACCATTACAGGAAGGCATGCTGTTCCACCATCTCCTGCAAACACAAGGAGATGTTTACCTGTTGCACCTCTTGCTCGCTTTCGACACCCGCGAACGTCTTGATACTTTTCTGACGGCTTTACAACAGATCATTAACCGCCACGATATTCTGCGTACTGCTTTCTGCTGGCAAGGTTTAACACAACCCGTGCAAGTTGTTTGTCGTCAGGCATCCCTGCACATCAACACCTTTGTACCAGACGGCGATAAAGATGTGTCATCTCAATTGCTGGCACATACCGATCCTTGTCGGCATCGCATCAATATAAGTCAGGCTCCGCTATTATCTGCTGATATTGCCCACGATCCGCAGCAAGAGGAATGGTTGCTGGCTCTCTGCTGTCACCACATACTCAATGACCATATTTCGTTGAATCTTATCATTGCTGAAATCAACGAACTGCTGCACGGGCACTTATCTCCTGTATTGCCGCCTGTACTGCCTTACCGCAACTTTATCGCCCAGTCCTTGCAGGTGCCGACGTCAGACCACGAAACCTATTTTCGTAGAGTACTCGCTGGTGTGAATACACCGACTGCGCCCTTCGGAATACGGGATGTACACAGTGGAGACAGATCGGCAACTGAGGTTATCAAGCCACTTAATGCAGCACTCGCCAGAGCTATTCGCAAACAAGCGCGCCGACAGGGGGTTAGTCCCGGAGTGCTATTCCATGTCGCGTTGGCACAGGTTCTGGCAAAAATAAGCGGGCGAGATGATATTGTCTTCGGCACGGTCTTGCTCGGACGCATGCAAGGAAGCGTTGATATTGAACGGATTCCGGGATTATTCATCAATACCCTGCCTGTACGAATCCCACTTGCAGGGAACAACGTACAAGAAACCGTACAAACCGCTTACCGCAATTTGACGCAGTTACTTGAACACGAACAGGCATCATTAGCACTGGCTCAGCGCTGTAGTGCTGTAGAGCCTCCCCTGCCGCTCTTTAACACACTCCTTAACTATCGCCATAGCCAACCGAATGTCATCCACACCCGATGGGAAGGTATACGTCTGGTGACAGGACGAGAAAGAACCAGCTATCCCATCTATCTGGCTGTAGATGATTTGGGTAAAGGTTTTCTGTTGACGGCTCAGGCTGTATCAGGTCTCGATCCGACACGACTGATTACTGATATAGCCACTGCCCTGACTGATCTGGTGGAAACATTGGAAACAGATCCTCAACGTTCCATCATGAGCATTTCAACTTTACCCGCCGCAGAACGTCAGAAATTACTGGCCGATTTCAACGCCATTCAGGCTGACTTACCGCAAGATAGAGTGATATCAGCTCAATCTGCTGTTGTAACAACTTCCGATTACGAAGCACCTTTCAGTGATGTGGAAATTGCACTGGCTGAGATCTGGCAGAAGTTGCTGAAACGGGAACAGGTAGGCCGACATGATAATTTCTTCGCGCTGGGAGGCCATTCACTGATAGCAATACAATTGTTAGCTCGTATGGGTGAGAAAAATATGGAAATTCCATTGGCAACATTGTTTACCCATCCCACATTATGTGAACTGGCCAGAGTTGTAAGCCAAAATCACTCAGCTTTATTGAATAACTCAAAAAACTACCGTTCACTGGAATAAAATTAAGTGGCTCCGCAAATTGTATTGTGGAGCCACTTTTCAACCATTGATCTAATAGCTAATTTCTTCAGTTAAAATTGGGGTGGCCATTGGATGCGGTTACCCCACCATCTATCGGCAGGTTCACACCATTAATGAAACTGGCATCTTCACTCGCCAAAAATGCAATGGCGGCTGCAACTTCGGAAGGTTGGCCCGGCCTTTTCAACGGAATACGTCTATCGAAATGTTTCAGGGTTTCATCGTCAAAACGAGCGACCATTGGCGTCAAGACTAAACTTGGGCAAACCGCATTGACGCGAATACCCTGTGAGCCATAATCCAGCGCCATGGCACGCGTTAAATTCACCACAGCACCTTTCGCTGTACAGTAGTAAGCACCGCCCCACTCTCCCCCTAACCCGGAAACAGAGGCATTATTAACAATACACCCTTTGCTTTCCAGCAAGTGAGGTAGAGCAAAATAGCTACAATTGAGTACGCCATTAAGATTTGTAGCCAGGACTGCGTTACCGTCTTCTTGTGAAGTACTCAATAAATCGCCCACAGCATACAAACCCGCATTGTTGACCAGAATGTCTATCCGACCAAAATGACTGACCGTTTCATCAACCATATTTTTGACCGATTCCCGATCTGCGACATCAGTCTGAATCACCAACGCTTTGTCCGATGACAACTCACTGAGTACACGATTAAGCTTATCAGTATCCCGTCCTGCCAATACAACAATGGCTCCCTCTTGTGAAAAGCGTTTTGCTGTAGCTTCCCCGATACCGCTTCCTGCGCCGGTAATAATGACAACCTTATCCTCAAATCGAATCATGTTATTGCCCTCATAGATGTATTTTCAAGTTTTGCCTGGCTCTAATTCCACTGAAAATTTTATCCGGTCTTTATCGGATAAACGGATCATTAACCTTGCCGGATCATAATCCTGCTTAAACGAAAAGATAACATTCGTTGAGATCACAATATTGCCATTAAAGAGGCCAATAAAGCCTGTCCGTTATCAGCCGTACGGCAGATAGTAAACACAGTTAATGAATTTATCCTATCCTCAGGGGTTGGAAATAAAATCTCATCACACCATTTTGTATGAGCCGATGATGCCAAATAGTGTTCTGACTCAGATTGGTTATCAGATTCCAAATAAAGAAGATAATAATACTCTTGATCTCGCCCTTTCTGGCTGAATAAATATTCATATGATACTTGGAGAAACGGCTATCTTGTAATTATTTTTAAATGAAAAAATCACCTTTAGTTATTATTTAATTGGTTTAGTAAAAATAAGATACGCTTTATCGTAACTTTTAAAAAGGCCTGATTGTTTCGTGCCCAACCAAACAGTGAAATATACTCCAACCTGAGTATATTTACATTAAATTTGCGAGAGGCATCACAATGCTGGTGGATTCAGTTAAGAGAAAAGTTATAAACATATTACTCTTATTTACTATTTCTGATAGTAATAGAAACTAGTTGAAAATTATAATCCCTTATATAATGGCTAGATCTACAAACAGTAGAAGTGAATTTCCAGAATTTATGGGAGGGGGATAAATTGCAGACTTCAGAAAAAACAACAGTAGCAGATTCAAGTGGAATTTAAACATCTGGGTTAATAATTCTGAGTTTTAATTACGTTGTAAAATTAGTAAATCACGTAAAAAGAGATTACCATGAACACGCTGAATGTTATAAGAAATAATATGGAGTTGTCACACCCAGTTGAAGTGCTAGAAACATTATTAATACGTTTATATTTATATGACCGTACATCAAATAAAGACATTTCATTAAAAAGCGGTTTACCTATTCCTATCATCTCCGCATTTAAAAAAGAATTAATAAAATATAATTATGCTGAAAATAAAGGTGTTTTTAAATTAAACCCCATAGGCGTAAAATATGTACAAGATGAACTGGGATATCGATCAATTGATATAAATAAATATAACTTGCTGTCATCAGAGGAGAGACGAAAGGAGTTTGAGAAAGAGCTTTCCGTTTTATTGGAGCCAATATATAACAGCAGGCCTCAAGTAAATGTTTTGTTAGATCAGGCACATGCAACATTAGAGACATCAATACGCCGGGTAATGCTATTACTTAATAACCCAAGAGTATTTAAACAAAATATTTTATTTTTGGGTGATGATGATTTGACTTCCTTAGCCCTGATGATGGCATTTAAAAATCTCGGCTACGACAGCTCAAAAAATATTTTTGTCAAGGATATCGATCAAGACCTACTAACATTTATTCGAGATGTCGCAAAGCAAAATGATTTCGTCATTAATACTGAATACTTAGATCTAAAACTCTCTAATGTATACACTAAAAACTTTGACATCGTCTTGACAGATCCACCTTATACATTGAGCGGATTAAAACTATTTTTATCACGCGCTATTAGTTTCACTAAAAATGATAATAGTGAGATCTTACTCTCCTTTGGTCAAAAAAAACCAATGGAAAACCAAGAAGTTCAAAGGTTATTCAACAATCAGAATCTTCTTATCAGAAATATTTATCCGCAATTCAATAAATATCATGGCGGAAGTATTATCGGCAATGTCAGCGATCTCTATGTTCTTTCTGTTACACCTCAAACCTACCCGATGATCTCAGGGAGAAATCATTATTCAGATAAAATCTATACTGGAGAAATTAACCCTCGTATAAAATTTTACCAATGTAAATCATGTAATAACATGATAACCATTGGACACGGAAAGAGCATATTAACGATAGAACAGCTCATAGAGTCAACTTGTAATAAATGTCACGGCACTAAATTCCAATATCGTGGTCAGGAAAAAGTAAACTCATCGGATCATACACGACAGCTTGGCACTCACATTATTATAGATATGAAAGATTGTGATACAGAGGTACTGAAATCTGTATCAGCCATTGAAAAAATCATGCTTGATATTGCCCAACAATGTGAGCTGAATGTTGTTACTCATAATTTCCATCAATTCCAGCCATGGGGTGTCAGTGGTGCACTCATATTAGCAGAGTCCCATTTTACCATTCACACATGGCCTGAATATCAGTATGCCGCTCTTGACTTATTCGTTTGCAATGAATTTAAACATCAAGATACATTTATGATGCAGCTACAAACTCAGCTTAATGCCCAAGAATATGAATATAAGATACTACAGCGGGGTTTTTAATTTTAAAATAAATAGAATATCTTCTTAGCACCTTACTCAACGTTGAAGCATTAAGTTTATTCACTCAACGAAAGAACTGATTGTTAATTAGCCGTGTGTGAAAGACAATCAGTTATAGAATAAATAATATAAATTGTTATGCTATTTCATGTAAATCTCCCGGAACTGATTGCCTGATACCCCAAAAACCACAATAGGGCTATGAAAGCCCTTTTAGATTAAATCGTTTTATATAAAAAACATTCAAATAGAGAGTAGACGTTTTGCAAAACTCCCCTCTTCATTCTCTTTTTTGAATTTTCTATACTTTGATGCGTAGCTTAGCATCGTTTCTTGATGCGGATATTCACGGATAAATATCCCTCCCCACAGATCATCCCACTTTTGATAATTGGGATCATTCAATAAATATATATGCGCTTTCTTGATGTTCCAATGAGGAATGCCCGGATACAAGTGATGCACTAAATGGTAATTATCATAATGCCTTCCAAACAAGAAGCGTTCCCACCAAATACCTTTTGTATTTCGTGTTAGCAATAATGCTTCCTTTTCAGATGCAGGCAGAGGATAATGTTCAGCTATACCAATAATCCACCCAATAGCTACTGTAACCGTAAATAATGGAACTATCCAAAGCAGAATAAAATACAGGAAGTAACCAGAGTAAATGATGATTGAAAGTATCACAATCCAATAAATAAAAAAGAAAGTTGATTCTTTATCATTCTTATTTCCTGATTTTTTCTTTGTAACTTTATTTTCGTCTTTTTTTAACTCCTTGTTTTTCCTTGATTTAATTATGTCTTCTATTACATATTTTATATATTTAAATGTCCTGTATCCTGAAAGTGTTAATAATATATTCTGTATAAAAAACTCTCTATCATTTTGATTAAAATCATATAATCCACTATCTATATGAAATTTATAATCAGGATCTTTTTCTGGATCACCTAAATGAGCGTGATGATACCTGACATGAGGATCTTTATAAGTACTAAGCAAATGAAATACCAAATGCCCGGATAAAAAAGTCCCGGCGATATAATTCAGGAACTTGTTTTTAGCTAAAACATGATGAGATGAGTAATGTAATATATTTGTGAATGCCCGTTGTGTCGAACCTATCATCAATAAAGAGAGTGGATAAAACCAGAAACTTATACCAACACTTAAATATATCGCAATTATTACAACAAGGTAATCTTTTGAAAGTGAAATAGCCCAGTGATAATTATCCAACTTCCTCAGAACTCTTAAACTGGAAATCACATTGCGAGATATATTGAAATGATTCCTTAACTTTATTTCAGACAACGGCATAATTAAATCCCCTCCTGATATTTTATTAATAATGAGATAAATTAAGCTTTGATTAGCATTGAACTCGGTGACTGGAAGATTCACTTAAACAGCTTTCTTATTCCAGCCACTTAAGATAATTTAAAAAGGATCACTTGGATTCACATATTAAGTGCAACATCGTTATAAACGAAGTAAATGAGTTTTTGTACCTTTAAATAGCTCATCCGGCGTATTGTAACCCCGTGTTTTTCGTGGTCGCTTA
>NZ_JBBMXH010000058.1:0-29336 GCF_037996725.1 Xenorhabdus entomophaga | reverse complement strand
ACCAATTTCTCAGGTTACTGACAGAACATGAACAGCAACGGGGAATAATCTGATGACCAGAGGCATTAGCAATAACAATCCCGGCAACATTGATCACAATCCCGCTAATAACTGGCAGGGGCAATTAAGGCATGACCCGAAGATTGAGAAGCGCTTCTGTCGTTTCGAGACTGCGGAGCATGGCATTCGGGCACTCATGAAGTTGCTGACCAATTACCACAAGAACGGTTATCAGAGTGTGTCCAAGATGATAGACCGCTGGGCGCCGACCAATGAGAACAACACCTCAGCCTATATCAAGGGTGTTGCTAAGGCGTTGGGAGTCGATTCGAATCAGATTCTGGACATCAATAAACCCACGCTGATTGCGCTGGCTAAGTCCATTATCCGGCACGAGAACGGCAAGCAGCCTTATTCCGATGATGTTTTCACACGGGCATTTGAGATGCTATGAGTAATTACCAGAAATTAGTCCGGTGTAATAACTGCCACAAGATACGTACTGATGCTCCGTTTGGTGCTGGTTTTGAAAATCGCCGCCAGCTGGGTAAATTTTGTGGACATTGTGGCGAGTTTGCAGGGTATTACGATACGGTTGAAACATGGATATCTACTGCTAAATGGTGGAACCCTCTATCGTGGAGTGGTGGGTATTGGGTAAAGAAAGATGAAATTCAATAGTCAGCACTTCACCCTGGGTGCTTTTGCTGTCGTCGCTGGCCTGCTTTGGTTCTACTACAGTGAGTATCAGGACAAGGCCGAAGAATACCGTAGCTTAAAACTACAGTATGAAGAACAAATCGCCATCAACACCACCCAGCAAGAGCGCATCAAGCAACTCCACGAACGGGATGCAAAAAGCTTACAGGAACTCGCCAATGCCAAATCTAAACTTGATGAGCTTAGCGATACTCTCCGCACTAACACTCAGCGCGTGTACGTCAAGGCTCAATGCCCCGTGTCTGAAACCGCTGCCCCCTCCGGCGTGGATGGTTCAAGACCCGCCAGACTGGCGAAAGACGCTGAACAGGATTATGTACGTCTCCTCGGAGAACTTGAAACCCTCGAAGCCCAGTTCCTCGGACTGAGGGATTGGGCGAAGATTGAATGCGGGAGAACAGAGAAATGATTGAAAATCAAATACCCACAATGGTGATTGAGCACCGAGTTAATCAATCATCATTCTCACAGTCACTGTTCAGGATGTACTGCTTGGCATTGCAGCTAGAGTCGGTTATTGGGCAGATAGAGGAACGAGCTAGGATCATGAGGACAAATAGCACCTCACCACCTCAGAGCAAATGATACTGGGGTGGTGGGGGTATACTGGGACGCAGTGTCAGTGAGATAGTTTCTCTATGTAATCGCTCTGCGATTATACCCAACCGAAATGATTAAAAAGTGATCTGCATAACATTTATTCGCCATCACCTCCCGTGGTGGCTTTTTTGTATCTAACGCGCATTCACAGCGCCATTCTTTAAACGTCGAATCCAATCACTTTGATATGAGCCTTCGAGGAAGTCAGTTATAGCTGGCGAGCTTCGACGGGCTGATTTTCTATGTGAACGAGGGTTCATTTCAAATGTAGGTAATACGCGATGCAACTATTAACAACCAAGAAAACAGCCCTCCCTGTCACAGAAGCACCCACCATGACCAGTCTGGAAATGGTGGATTACATTAATGCCGACCGTAAGGCGAAAGCTGAGGCGGAAGGGTTAACATTCCCTTGCAAGAAATATACTCGACTGCAACATAAAAGCTTTCTTGCCAAAGTTCCCAAAGTATTAGGAGAAGAGCACTCGGCAAAATATTTTGCTCAGTACAAAGACAGTACCGGGCGAGAGCTTCCATGCTATCGATTCCCCAAGCGTGAAGCTTGTTTGATGGCAATGAGTTACAGCTATGAGTTACAGGCTCAAGTGTTCGACCGCATGACAGAGCAGGAAGCTAAATCTGGATTTGGATTCACCATCCAGCAACTGCAAGACATGCTTGTTTTGGCAAAAAAGGCGTCTGATGAAGATTCCTCTGATGCAGGCCGCAGATTGAGAAAAAGACAGGATGACTTGGTTACCCTCGACAAGGCTAAATGCTTGATAGATGAGCTCGGTCAGGTGGCTTTCGGATTGGTTGGAGGGGGTAAACAAGAAATTGCGAATATTGGACGATAAATGACTTTCTGAATATTTTTTCAGCATTTTATATCACCACAGTGCAAAAACTGTCGGGGTTATATCAACCAGAGCAGTTATTTATTCTGAATGGTGAAGAGCTTAAGATCATGGAATGTGTTGAAAACTGAATTCTTTCTTAAGGATAATAATCTCATAACAACTTAATGAGGTTATTTATGGATACAAATCTGATTGCTTGTTTGACGATGATTGGTACTTGGTTTGCCGGCATTGCAACTTTTCTAGCTGTTTTAGTGGCTTTGTTTAATGCTTCTGCTTGGAAAAATCAATTGATAGTGCAGGAAGAGCAACAATGGTCTGCTGTACTGATGCAGTATATCTCTTGCCTTGATAAATGTCCTGATATAGCAACGAGTAACGAAAGAGTGCGATATTCAACAGAATTAAACAACCTTGAACGTGCTTATAACTTGCTGCTTACCCAATTTTCATCGTTAAAAATAGCACTAATGGTTAGTAAAGTCGGAACAAAAAAGTTTGAAACTGAATATAGGGATAATTTTAATGATTTTATGCCTTTTCATTATTCTTATATCCATGGAGAGATGGAAAAACATGCTTTATTTGACGCATTATCAGAATTGACAAAAAATTTATTAAAATTTGATTAAACCACCTTCGGGTGGTTTTTTGCTAATGGGAGAAGGGGAATGGCTAAACCAGATTGGGAGGCCATCGAATCGGCTTACCGGGCTGGTTTGATGTCACTCCGAGAAATTGCATCTCAGCATGGTATATCAGAAGGAGCTATTCGCAAGCGAGCAAAGCGTGATGAATGGACAAGGGATTTGGCGGCTAAAGTCAAATCTCGCTCTGATGACATGGTACGCAAAGAAGAGGTACGCAATCAGGTACGCAGTGAAACAACACTCTCTGAGCGCGTACTGATTGAAGCGTCTGCGGAGGTGATTACCAAGGTTCGCATGGAACACCGTGGTGATATCCGCCGAGCCAGAGATATTGCTAATGCGCTATTTGATGAGCTTGGTGCGGAGTGTGCTGATATCGATGCCTTGAGGCAATTGGGGCAGCTAATGCACGAACCTGATGATAACGGACGAGACAGACTCAATGAACTCTATCATTCCATTATCAGTATGCCTGAGCGCGTGAAATCAATGAAAGCGCTTAGTGAGACACTAAAGAACCTTATCGGGTTGGAACGTCAAGCGTATGGACTTGATGATATGCAACCGAATAAAGCGATTGATCAGCTATCGAATTTAATGGACGAACTATCTAAGGGATAACATGAAGCCGGAACATTTAGCGTTACTGCGCGATAAACTCTGGCGGCTCAACAACCTCTACTGGATAACGAACAAAGAAGGCCGCCCTGTCCGGTTCAAGATGACGCCAGAGCAGTTGGAATATTTCGAAGGCATCCACACCCGCAATATTATTCTTAAGGCCCGACAGTTGGGTTTTACAACTGAGGTCTGCATCATTCAGTTGGACGCGGCGCTATTCGAATCTGCCAAGTGTGCCCTGATTGCTCACACATTAAATGATGCCAAGCGTCTGTTTCGGGAAAAGGTCAAGTACGCCTATGACAGATTGCCGGACGAGATTAAGGCCGCCAACCCTGCCAGCAATGATGCAGCGGGGGAATTGGTCTTTCGCAAAGGTGGCTCGCTGTACGTATCAACCTCTTTCCGTGGTGGCACATTGCGTTATTTGCATGTCTCCGAGTTTGGGAAGATATGCGCCAAGTTCCCCCACAAAGCCAGAGAAATTGTCACCGGTGCATTTGAGGCGGTATCAACCGACTGTTTCACAACGATAGAAAGCACCGCAGAAGGACGGGCCGGTTATTTCTTTGACTACTGCCAGACGGCAGAGAAAGCCCGGCTACAGGACAAGCAGTTATCCAATCTTGACTGGAAATTCTTTTTCTTCTCTTGGTGGAAGAACCCACTCTATGCGATTGACCCAGTAGAGCCAATACCACAACGACTGGTTGATTACTTCGCAGAGCTGAGAGCAAAACACGGTATCAATCTGACAGAACGCCAACAGGCTTGGTATTTCGCCAAAGAGAAGACGCTCGGCGATGACATGAAGCGGGAATACCCATCCATCCCCGCTGAGGCATTCCAGCAATCAGTCGAGGGCGCTTACTATGCTAAGCAGTTCCGTTGGTTGTATGAAAACAAACGCATTGGTAAGCTGCCGGACAACTTACACCTGTCAGTCCATACTTTCTGGGATATCGGAGTCGGTGACTCTACGGCGATTTGGTTTGTGCGTGAAGTGGGCGAAGAGTTCCACGTCATCGACTACTACGAGAACTCTGGCGAAGGTTTGCGGCACTACATGAAAGTGCTGAAAGATAAGGGTTATACCTACGGTGAGCATTGGGGGCCGCATGATATCGATAACCGTGAATTTGGCGCGGATGCGAAATCACGCCGAGAGTTGGCGCGAGAAGGTTATGAAATCGACGGTCAAAAATACTCAATGATATTCAAAGTCGTACCAAAGGTTGGGGTTGATACCGGTATCGAATCCGTGCGCGAGATCCTGTCTCGCTGTGTATTTGATGAAGAGAAATGCGGCGAGGGCATATCCCATCTGGAAAGCTACCGCAAAGAGTGGGACGACAAGCGCGGCTGTTGGAAAGATAAACCTCTACATGACTTCACATCGCACGGTGCTGATAGTTTCCGTTATTTTGCTGTCGCCAAGAACAACCGCAAGACAGTTGGCGCATTTTTCTTTTAAGGAGCGTTTTTCGTGAGTGAAAGCAAAACAATTCTTGTTAATAGCCTAGCTGACACTATCGCCCAGCGAATGATTTATGCGTCGGGTGGCATTAGCGGCAATACAAAACGCACCAATATCTATTCTGAGTTTGGTTATCCAGAACGGCTAACATTTCGTGAGTATTACAATACTTATGAACGTAATGCCGTGGCACATGCTGCTGTGCATCGTTTACTGGATGGTTGCTGGCAGGATAACCCGACCATTATTGATGGCGAGGAAAAGAGCGAGTCAGACGTCACCAGTTCATGGGAAACGAAAGTAACAAAGTTATTGAAGAAACATTGGCCGAAAATCAAAGATGCTGATCGCCGTAATATGATTGGTCATTACTCGGCGCTGCTCATTCAGGTTCGGGATAGTCGGGCATGGAGTGAGCCTATCGATACCACAGTAGTATCACGGTTAAAAGGCGAAGCGCTGGTTAACCTGATACCTGTCTGGGAGCCTCAACTCACAGTGTCTGAATGGGATACTGATATCAATTCAGAAACCTACGGACAGCCAGCGATGTTCAATTTTGATGAGCGTCCGGTGGGACAAGTTGAGATGCAAGGGCCAGCCAAGCAACTTGCCATTCACCCATCGCGGGTCATTGTCTTATGCGAAGGGGCTGAGGATGGGAATATTTTTTCTGGAACGCCATTACTCAGGGCTGGGTATAACAAATTACTGGACGTTGAAAAAGTCTCTGGTGGCAGTTCCGAAGGATTTCTGAAAAACGCTTCCCGCCAGATTGGGGTAGAGTTTGATAAAGAAACTAACCTACTCGATATCACCACTGCGGCGAAACAGGCAGGCTATCCAGATCTTGGGGCAGCACTGGAGGATAAAATCCATAAGCTGAACAGGGGAACGGATTCAGCCGCCGTGATGCAGGCCGGAAAGTTAAACGTATTGTCAGTCACACCGGGCGACCCAACGCCGACATGGGAAGTAACTACCCGTGAGTTTTGTGCTTCGGTACAGGTGCCCTTCACTATCCTATTTGGCACCCAGACGGGAAAGCTAGCCGGCGATAAAGATGATGCTACATGGAAGGTACGCCTGAACGGTCGCCGCTGGGGATTTCTGACGCAGTATGTCACTCAGCTAATAAAGAGATTGTGGGAGATTGGTATTATCGAACCGCCAACATCGGGTGAGGTCACCATTGCATGGTCTGACATGCTCGCAGCCAGTGAGCAAGAGAAGATCGACAACATGATTAAGATGGCTGAGGCAGCATTGAAAACTCAGCAGGCATTCGGAACGCCAATATTTACACCGAATGAAATACGTACCGTGGGTGAACTGGAGCCACTGGAAGATGAACCCGAACCGCAAGGCGCAACAGGAGATCCGCTGACTGATGACCAAGACCAGAATCGGAACCCCGATAATACCAAGGAATAAACGCGACCCTACTCAGTCCTATCGCTCAGTTAATAAAATGTTTCGTGATATCGAGCAGCGGTATTACGACATCAAGACGGCTCTCAGGCAATTACTCGACCAACGATTAACAGGCAGGACGATAGAAAGCAACGCCAAACTATCCTATGTCATGCACGGCAATACGCTGTATCACGTCAATACAGGAACCTATATCTATGACATGACATCAACGCAACTTGCGGATCTGCTAGAGATTCTACAGGTCATCTTGGATGATTATTTACTGGCTGGTGGAAAGGATCAGCTATGGGCGTTTAGCTATGTGGCTGACGAATACCAGCGCGGAACGCTCAATGCCTACACTAATCTAGGGGCGCAATCAGCCGTCTACGCACAGCAAACTACGCTTTCAGCACTGTTATCAACACCAGCCTACCAAAATCAGATTGCTACGGCATTTGTAGCAACCTATAGCGATTGGAAGGGGTTGTCCGATGCAGCAAGGGCGGACTTATCGCATGTAATCGCTGAGGCTATCGCCCGTGGGGTTAACCCCAGAGAGACAGCGGCTATTGTCAGCAAACGCCTTGATGTGTCAATGAGTATGGCTAAAAACATCGCCCAGACGGAACAGGTTGGCGCATTGCGACAGGCTAACTGGAATGAAATGGAGTGGGCGAGGGAGCGGCTTGGATTAAACACTCAACTGCTTTGGTTATCAGCCCTGAAACCAACCACCAGATCATGGCACGCAGCACGGCACGGGAAGATTTATACCAAGCAAGAAGTTGAAGAGTTTTACTCTAAAAACGGGAATCGCTATCGCTGCTACTGCGCTCAACAACCTGTGGTGCTGGATGATGACAGCAAGCTGTATAACACGGGTCTGACTGAGCGCCTGACGGAAGAGCGCAAGGCGTGGGAACCTGAACCATCTAAGTAACAATTCAAAGAGGTCAAAGCATGGGGCTATCTAGCGTTCATGTTAAGTCACTGGCCTTAAACTCCTCCAATATCTCAACTGAAACTATCGATGGTGATGAGCATATCGTCATTCGTGGCGTTGTGCCCGTTGTCGATGATGTTGTGATGAACGGAGGGTTATATCCCGCCAGTGAGATTAACAAAAGTTATCAATCAATAGAAGGTAAACAAATGCCTTTGGGTCATCCCAGCATTGACGGCCAGTATGTCTCTGCCGATGTTCCGCGAGCAGTGAATCAGTTTCATGTTGGCGCATGGGCTGAGAATGTGCGTAAAGACGGCGACAAGGTTGTCATGGACATGAAAATCAACCGTCGATATGCCGAGGCCACAGAGAAAGGCAAGACTTTGTTACAGCGTCTTGATGACCTGATGACGAATAAGGATGCCGGGCCGATCCATGTTTCTACGGGGCTTTTGTTACAACGCGAGCAGAACAACGGGAAATCAAAAGGGAAAAAATACACATGGATTGCACGAAATATGCAGTTTGACCATGTGGCTATTTTGCCTCCCAATGAGCCGGGAGCGGCAACACCTGATGATGGTGTAGGTATTTTTGTTAACGCTGATGGTGAAAAGCTGGAAGTTGAACAGGTTAATCTGTCTGATGCTGCCAATTGCACAACGCAAGGGGTGATAGATAAGGCTAAATTCTTCTTCACTAATGCCTCTAACTTCTCATTCGATGACATTTACTCAGCACTCAGAGCAAAGTTAAAAGCCACATATCCAGATGATGACTATCCATACGCCGAGAGCGTTTGGCCTGACAAATTCATCTATTACCGATCCGGTAAAACCTACCAGCAAAAATATCTCATGAACGATGACGGCACCGCCGAACTCGTCGGGGAGCCTATTGAGGTTGTGCGCAAGCCGACCGAATACGAAGAAGTCAAAACCAACAAGGAACACAACCCGATGAAAGACATGATCATCAATGCCCTGAAAGCGGCAAATCAAGCTACCGATGGCAAATCAGATGAAGAGCTGTTGACAGCGTATAACGCGCTTAAAGAGAAAGAGAAGCAGGATAAGGACAAAAAAGAACAAGAAGAAAAGGAGAAAAAGGAAAAGGCGACAAACTCAAACGACATGCCTGATTGGGCACAGCTGATGAGTAACGAGCTTAAGGATCTGAAAAGCGTCCTGACCGCCAATGCAGACAAAGAAAAGGCTGACAAACGCGCCGCTGTCAAAGCGAAATTTGGTCTGGATGACACCGCCGTTAACGCGCTGGATGGCGCAGCGCTCGATGGGTTTTATGCACAATGCCAGTCCTCAGCGGGGCTGAATTCTGCATTTACTAATAACAATTCTGAATCATTCACCTCTATGCCGGAGTAAATAACATGGCTAAACGTGTAATTCATGCGGGCGGAGTATTTATCAATCCCATGCTAAACCGAGAAGGTGCGGCGGCGGTGGATACTCTGCCGGGCACTGTTGGGTACTTTGAGAAAGGCAAATTCAAAGCCTCAGTAGATGGCAAGGAAGCGGCGATCCTTTATGTCGCCAATATCGATTATCTGCGTTGTCAGACTGTAGATGACCCTATCACGGCGGGTGGCGTGGTTGTCGGTATTCACCCGATGGCGGGGATATTCCTGAACGTTCGTGCTACTGAGGGAACGTATAAAAAGGGTCAGCCTGTGACGGCTGCTAACGGTCAGATTGCGGCGGCTGGTGATGGTGTTGCTGCATTTGCCTATGTCGAAGAGGACAGTATCACAGCGAAAGCAGGTGATCTAGTTCGCATTGTTTTTAAGTAAGGAGGCATGAATGTTTTATTTTTCAACCCAAAGGGCAACCGAAACTGGAAACCTTGAGGCTAACCAAGCCCAGTTTGGTGAGCTGACATTAGCACGTAACTCATCTGCGCAGGCGGTCGCGGATTTCATTTCCCGTGCTCGCTTCCGTAATGAAAATGCACCGCAACTCGATGCAGTCAACGCCATTGATGATATTCGTCGTTTGTACCGAACGTATGATCAGACCGTACTGGCAGAGTTTGAGCCGAACACAGAGTTTACGCTTCTGAATGACCTGATGCCGCTGTCGCGCTCTGTTCGTCTGGAAGAGTCTGTGTATGAGTATGCGCGTACAGGCGGTACTGGTTGGGCGCATACGTCAATGTCTGGTCAGATTGGTGCTGCACTGGATGCGCGTTCGTACAGCTTCGACGGCACGATGGTTCCTATTCATGACACTGGCTTTAAGTTCAATTGGCGCGATCCTGTATTTAACAAAGGTTCCGCACTAGCCTCATTGTCTGATGCTCAGTCCGATTCAGTGAAAGTTATTCGTCGTAAATATCTCGATTTTATCTGGAATGGCTTCCGTGACAGTGAAGGCAACTTCATTAAGTTTGATGACAAGACTTGGAAAGGTTTCCGCGCTGATGAGCGTGTCGCACAAGTAACGCTGAACGTCGATCACACTACAAGCACAGATGGTCAAGCAATGCGTAGTGAAGTAATGAAAGTGCGTGACGTGCTGAAATTACAAAACTACCAATATGGCGCTCAAACTTGGTATGTGTCAGGTGACATCCTGTCCAACTGGGAAAAACTGTACTACGACGTTAACCAGACGCGCACTGTTCTTGAAGAAATCAAGAAAATCACTGGTATTGCTGGCATCAAAGAAGACTTTGAGCTGAAAGGCAATGAAATGATGATTGTTCCTCTGGGTGCTGGAGTTATCGCTCCTATTGTTGGTCAGGCATTCGGTACGGTTGCCGATCCACGCCAGTTCTACAACTCCGACTATGTATGGCGTACATGGGGGGCTGCTGGTCTGATGGTTAAGCAGGATATTAACGAGCACTTCTCAGTCATCCACGCCAAAGGCAAGTAAGGGGGATATATGGCACTCGTGAAAATTTTGGTAACAAATCTTTTTGCCGGTGCCAGCCTTCAGAAGTTGGAGGCTGGTCATACCTATGAGATTGATGACAATATTGCTATTAAGTGGATTGATGCTGGCAAAGCAGAAGCTTCTAAAGATAAAAAGGGAGAGAAATTAGTATTTGAAGTGGCGACACCCGCAACCATGACTTTTCCTCAGAATTCAGAACTACAAGCTGAACTGGATGACGCTAACGCTAAGATGCTAGCCATGACTGATGCTGCCAAGGCAAAAGAAGCTGAACTCACAGAAGCGTTGGCGGCTGAAAAAAAACGAGCTGATGATGCCGAGAAAGCTCTTGCAGAAGCGGTCAAAAAGGCGAAATAGCATGGTGATAACGCTTGATGATGTAAAGCCAATGATAGCTGAACTTGGGTTTACATTACCTGATTCAGTGCTTGAGTTGTTATTGAATCAGGTGAATGAGAAATCTGAGTGCATGGTGGCTCATGGCTATGATGAATCAACGCAAAAGTTGTTATTAATCTACGCCGCTGTTCGACTAGCCTCTCTGTCAGGCGCAAGAAAGATTGCCTCTCAAGCAGCACCTTCCGGCGCTTCCCGCTCGTTTACTTATGATTCTTCTGGAACTGATTACCTGCTTAAGCAGATCAGGGTGTGGGATACGTCCGGTTGTTTGTCTGGTTTACCGCTGGAGAGTAAATCTGTCGGCTTCTTTGATGTGGTGGGGTGAATAGTCCAGTATTGCTAGCTGGGGCTTTACCGCCCCTTGTACATTCTGGAAACAGTTAGGAACGGATGAGTATGGCCGACCGTTGGGTTATGAAACGCCACAAATCATTATGTGCGAATACCAAGGTGGGTTGTCCAGCAAATTATCCGGTGTGGGTACTGAGCTGATTGCCAAAAACACTTTCTGGACAGAGTTCGCGGACGCGTCTATCGGGGACTATATCCTGATTGGCGAATCGTCAGATCCGAACCCTATTGCAGCTGGTGCTGATGAAATCAAATTCACTACCCGCTATGCCGATAGCTTTGAGCGCTTGACTGATGATTACGCATTAGTAACAGGAGTGTGATATGGGCGCTAAGGTCAAGGGTATTCGTGAAGCTAAATCAAGGCTTAACGCTTTAATCGGCGATATACGCGGGCGGAAAGTCGCCCGTGCCGTGTATAAAGCCCTGTACATTGGCAGCACTCAGGCCGCGCTTTATACCCCCATTGATACTGCCACCCTCATTAACTCTCAGTTCCGCGACGTGCGCTTTGATGGCGTACTGCTTACAGGGCGCGTGGGATATTCGGCAAACTATGCCGTTTATGTCCATGATCCCAACGTGAAGCAGGATTTTCGCCGGGCGACCGCGAAGAAAGAATTCCTGAAACAGGGTTTTGATGAAATGCGAAGCCAGATAGATAAAGCTGTTATGCAGGAGCTGAAACTATGATGACCTTTGAACAATTCCGCCATTATCTGGAAAGAGCGGGACTGATTGACGGGTTTAAGATCCAAATGCTCAACTGGATTGAGCAAAAAGGCGATGGCGGGAAGATGCAGTATATGGTTTTTCAGCCTGCTGGCGGAACTGGGCGGTTGGATGATTTAGGGGCTGATGACAATGTACAAGTGATTCTGGTCAGCGGACAAAATAACCCTCAGCCAGTCATTCAGCGAGCGCAGGAAATACTCGACTATGTTACCGAACATCCAGACGATGACTGTCTGACCTCCGTATTTAATCTTGGCGGGTTAACAACACCCATCCCCACGCAAGAGAACCGATACGTTATCCGGTTACTATTCCGCTGCACATCATAACAGGTCGCATCTTGCGGCCTTTTTTATTTTTATTAGTAGAGGTTATTCACATGGCAAATTGCCCGGTAGAAACCAATAAATTGATTGGTCGTAACGCTATTATTCGCATTGCACAGGGTTGTTCTGATACAGCGCCAGACCAATCAGCGTTTTTTCGGATAGGCGCATTGACCACCAAATCATTTGACCTGTCACCCAACACACTGACATCTGAGGCTGATGATTCAAAAGGGCTGGTGGAAAGCGTCGTAACCAGTATGGACTTAACCATTAGTTTTGATGGCGAGTACCGCAAGCGGGACAAGAACGATGACTTTGGGCCATTGCGTTTATTGAAGGAAATCCCGAAGGAGGTTCAGGCAGGTCGCCAGCCAGCGTATTGGGTACAAATGGATTTCACCGGCGAAGATACACTGGTACTACAGGCGTATATGGTATTTACGTCATGGTCATCTCAGTTTGGCTCTAGCGAGTTTGCTACATACTCTGGCGAACTGAAAGTAAGTGACGCTGATACGGTTGAATGGTTAATTGAAGAGGTTGCGGTGCAATCAGTTTCTGTTAACCCTCAGTCATTGACGGTAGCAGTAGGGAAAACTGGTTCATTTGTAGTTAATTTCAATCCTGCTGATGCTACTGACAAAACCTATACCGCAGTATCAGACAAGCCCAGCATTACCACAGTGAGTAAGGTGGGTGGCATAGTTACGGTGAATGGTATCGCAGAAGGCTCAGCAAACATTACTGTCACTACGGAAGATGGCAAAAAGACAGCCAAATGTGCAGTCACGGTCACTGCTTAATATTACAAAGGGCGCTAGCAAGTGCCCTTGATAATGTTCAGGAGGAATTATGACGCCTATTATTGATATTGGTGAGATGGTTATCTCTACTGATAAACGAGATTTTTTTCTACGACCATCATTTGCAGCAATGACACGTATCGGCACACCTCGGCAGATTGTGGAGACGTACACTTTTCTTAATGGGGCAGAGACTCAGGAATTAATTAACCGCGCATTGTTGGCTTATGGCACGCTTCCCGACTGGCTGATTAAACTGATGCGAAAACCTGCATTTGGTCGCAATACCCTGTCAACTGCCATGCTGGTTATACAGGCGTGCTGTAATGATGACGTGGACGAACTGATCGGTGAATGGAGACCAGGGCGAAGAGGAGTCGTGTACCGTTTGGGTAGTTTGCCAATTAATGACATCATTGTCATTGCTCGCGAACTGATAACGCACGGTGTTATTGGTCGGGTCAAAATCCGAAAACTCCAGCGGCATGAAGGAACGGAAGCATTTTCTGACCAGTTTAAAGCCATTGAATATATCAACGCCGCCCGCACTCATTTCAATGTGTCACGCGAAGAAGCCGAGCAGTTAACGATGACCGAATTTCAGATGATGCTGAAAGCCAAGTTTCCTGATGAGAAGGGATTTACCCGCGAGGAATACGACGCTGTTATTGATGCCGATGATCAGCGCACCAATGACCTGATGAGCGGTAAGCGAAGGTTGGTGAGCATGAAGAAATAGATACCCCTGTTGAAAGCGATAGAGAAAGATCCCGTCAATGTTCTGAAAGCGTTATTTATGTAAACAGCCCCTTACGGGGCTTTTTTGTCCAAGACTGTTATTGTTTCAGGTGGAATTGCAGTTTCTATTTTGCTTATAGCTGACTTCATCATTTCAATATTTTTCCGAATGACATCAAGCTTTGCCATATCAGAAATTTTGGTTGATTCAGCTAAAAGACTAACCTGCATTTTTAATTTTTCAATTTCTTTATCTTTTTTTTCGACTTCTCTTTCTAATCTTAATGCCTTGGCTACTCGTGTATAGGTATTGTCAGATGACGGCGGCGCAGCCGCAAGAAGTTTCTCAAGTTGCAATGACATATCGATATGATAAATGACCTCTTGCTGGAGGCTTCTCATCGATTTTTCTGCCTTTTCTTCTAACGCTTCCCTTAATTCAGGCGGCATTCGTAAAGGGTATGGCGCTATACGTGACATTATTTTGACTCCTTTAGACTCACTACTTGGCAGTGTAGGTATCAAATATCCGTTTGACAAGTGAGTCCTTATGATCCACAATTTGATCATTACAAGTTGATTTAAAGGATAAAAAGGAGTCATTGTGAGTCACAAGCAAAGAATACCCCCGTACCCCTTAAGAATGCCGTCTGAGGTTAGGGAATGGTACGAAGAAGAATCAGACAGGAGCGGTCGCTCTCTAAATGCTGAGATTGTGAAAATTTTGAAGGACAGGATGAATAGAGTGATAGGGCAAAGGAAGAATGCAGCTTAATAACAAAGAAGCCCCAACTGTTTTGGGGGCAGTTAGGGCTTCTGAGTGCTATTTACCGTGAGATAAACAACTTAGCCATTGTAACGAATGACAAATTAATTTACCAGAGTACCGCCAAGTACCCTGAAAACAGAAAACCAGTAGTTTGCAGTTACTGGTTTTCATCAAACTAACTCGATGGAGAGTTTTTAATGACTAATAAGAATGTAGCAGCTTCTGGCGCAGTTGTCACCAAGATGTCAAGTCGCGAGATCGCAAAACTGACTGGTAAAAGTCATACGCATGTATGCCGCGATATTCGCACTATGTTATCTGCTTTATATGGTGGCGCTGAATCTGATTATATCCGTAAGCCAGATTTGGTTTACCTTACCAATCAACGCGTTATCTGCATTCAGTACGACAATAACAATCCCAATGCTTGGGAGTATTTACTAGACCGTCGTCATACTGAAATCTTAGTTACTGGATACGATGTTAAAAGACGTGCAGCGGTGATTGATCGCCTGTACGAATTAGAACAAGAAAGGCGCAATTCCCCTTCGAGGTTACCAAACGCCAAAGAACTTGCTCTCATGGTAATTCAAGCCGAAGAAGAAAAGGAACATTTGTTACTGGAAAATAAAGACCTTGAGCACAAGGTCGAAGAAATGAAGCCAGATGTAGATGCCTTCGAGCGCATCGCCAAAAAATCAACTGGCAGTATGTGTGTTACAGACGCAGCGAAACATCTACAAATCAAGCCTAAAACTCTTTTCGATACTCTTTCTTCAACTAAGTGGATTTATCGCCGTTTGGGTAAAAAATCTTGGGTTGGCTATCAAGACAAATTACAGCAAGGGTTATTGGAGCACAAAATAACCGTTGTCGCTAAAGACGATGGAACTGAGAGAGTTTGCGAGCAGGTTCTCGTGACTGCAAAAGGCATCTCCAAACTAGCTAAGATGTTGAGCGTGGATAAAGCAGCTTAAGGACTGAGGGCCAAGGATGGCGATCAAATACTGATCTATTCAAAAGAATTAACCAATTTAACAGTGATTGTTAGGGTTAACAATACAAATTTACTCGTATTTGGTGTGTAATTGGTTGAATATTCGAAGCATATCGCAATTCACGGCTGATTACCTTTACAAAACGTTACAATTACGCAATAAATAGCTCCGTTCTGAAACGGCGAAGCCCCTAACTACGGCTAATAGTCAGGGGCCTCTAAATCGTCTAATACCATCTCAAGGAAAATAGACATGTCTATTATAGCAACTAAAAGCGTTAGTAAAACTATTAACGTTCCATTTTATGGCTCAGATCTCTATGTCGTTAATTATAACGGCGAGCCGTATGTACCGATGATAGGCTCAACTGTTATTGACATTATAAACATTGCTTTATACACTTGTCTTAGAGGCGTCAGAACCTCAAGTAAGCGGTCAAAACCAACCCCGTCAGTGTTGGATTTTTTATGCCTAATTTTTGATGGTAGCTTTACGGCTATCACTCCCCTGACTCAAAGTCGGGAGGGCGACGAATACAACACCCGAAAGGGGAATGAGTCCGCGGCGCTTACTGCCGTTCTGAACCTCCCGGCACCATTTTATGGTTGTTCACTTTTCAGAAAAAAGTAAGGAGTCAGCAATGACTAATCAAATATCTATCCAAGATCTCCCATCTATCCATCATAGCGGCATTCCAGTTATTACTACTGAGCTACTGGCTGACCTTTATGAAACCGATGTTATTCGCGTCCGTCAAAACCATACAAGGAATGCGGGTAGATTTGTTGAAGGTAAGCATTTTTTTAAATTAACTGGTTCAATTTTAAAGGAATTTAAGAACAGAGTATCTTTAAGCTACTCTGTTGATGGTGAGTCCAATAACCTTGAGGTGGTTGGAAAGCGAGCCAGAAGCCTCACTTTGTGGACAGAACGAGGCGCCGCCCGTCACGCTAAGATGTTGGATACTGATAAAGCATGGGATGTGTTCGAGAAGCTGGAAGATTTTTACTTTAACCAAAAGGAATCGGAACCAGTAACGGCTAAAACCACAACCCAAGACCGTACTCCTCTTCGTGGACTGGTTAACACCATCATGGGCAAATATGGCATGACCTACCAAGAGGTTTATCGGATGGTGCATAAGGAGTTTGGTGTTAACCATATTGATGAGTTGACTCATGTTCAGATTCCATCTGCTATGGAGTATCTGGCAACGAAAGCGATAGAGGGTGAGTTTCTTGGTCGGGAAGAGATACCAAAGCCAGAAACACACATTGACCTCTCATCCGAACTCAGAAATGCCAATGCTCTATATAGAAACCTAGCGCACCTCAAAGATACTTGGGATGTACTCAACCCGCATTTATCTGTTCTGAGTCCAGATATAGCCCATGCGTTTAATGGGGCATTTAGTAATGTGACTGGGCCAGTATTAGCCCTCAAAAACGGTCTGGAAAGAAAAACTAATCTGCTGAACTAACCCCAAGCCACGGACGGCTAAAAAATAAAACAGTTTGATACATTTTAATCATCAACGAAACAACAGCAATATAGCTAACGCTATTGAACTTAAGGTTCAAGCAGTCTAAGATTACCTCAAGGTACATTTATCAATGAGCTAAATGTCAATCATTATTTACTTTAATTTCATGACGTTAGGGGGCTATATGAGAACTGAACATACCAGATCTATACAGACTATTAGCCACTCGACAGAAGTTGTTGATTCTTTTTTTGACGAACAATCACAGAAGGAATTCTCTGTTAGGCGTCTGAGTTGCCGGAATGATATAAAACGACAACTATTTATAGTAACCATAACGAACGATAATAAGAGTGATGATTTCTATGTTGTCCCGTTTGCTGAACTTACTATATGTAGAAATAAGATAAGATATATTATTAAACCAACTCAACAATATCCTGATTTGGAAGGCAGCATCCCTTCAATAAGTGCCAGCATTGAAAAAACTGTCTGTGATTTTATTCGGAACTACCGTCCTGCTTGCCACTAATATTACCTGACTGAGATAACAATGGCACTCAACCAATTCAATATGAAGGATATAAAATGGCACAACCACTACCCAAAAAAGATGCATTGGCGAGTGAATTAACGGATGCTTTGGCGCGCGGGGATTCTGTTACGGAGTTTGAATTTCGCCGCTACCTGAAAGATATAGAAAAATACAGCTCCGGTCTTGAGTCAGTATATCTGAAGGCGCTAGCTAACGGCTTAGCTAATAAAAAAGATAAAGCAGTAGAGCATTTTGAGAAAGTATTGCAAATACCTAATATAGATTACGCTATAAGCTATGCTGGGAATTATTTAGCTTATATTAACCAGCGTGGTTCTTTTTCTGAAAGAAAAGAAGTAGCGCAGAGATTAGCACGTCAATATGAATCACCATCTTTTTGTTTTATGGCTTATCAATCAAATATTTTTAGCGGTGATGTATCCGGTGCAGATGAGTTCTACAAAAAGTATATTAAGCTCAGCCAAGAAAAAGAAAGTGAACTTTTGAGTAAAGATTTTCAAGGAGCCAAATTGAAATTACAAGAATTTCGAGATGGATCTGGCCTAAGCGAAGAACAGGTTGTTATATTAGCAAACAGTATCATTCAAGTTATTGATGCTAATGATGTTCACGTTCATCGAATAGAAATTATATCTAACAAAGTCCATGAAGAAAGAGTTAATATTTACAATATGTCAGTTCTAACGGACGATGTAGAGCTTTTAGCTGAAATGAACTTTCAGCTTGCGTATAAACTGGCAGAGTATGACGAATTATTAGATAAAAAGTTCAGTGCTTGCATTAGAGGACATGAAAAAAACAAGAGGAAGGAGATTACACCTTGCCTATAACATGCCAAGATTTATTGAATTTTGCTGAGGATTGCTTTTCTAGAAAAGATGAAGTTGGTTATAGAAATGCAACTTCTAGAGCTTATTACGCTGCCTATCACAATGTATACCCAGTTATGAAAAGTGGGCCAAAAGATAACCACCAAGGGTTGATTGATTATCTTAAAACAGACTCTTGGAAAGGTAATGAGGCATATAATAAAGCTGACTTGATAGCCCTTGGGCATATGCTCCAAAATTTGAAAGATAACAGAATAGTATCAGATTATAATTTATCTCATAACGTGAAAGAGGTTGATGCGAAGGTGGCAATAGCCACAAGTAGAAAGGTATTAGAGAAAGTCACAGAGATAACTCAATCCAAAATAGCATAAGCCCGCCCCTTCCCCGTATAAACCACTTTAATCAAATAACCATCACACAGATGCCACTTAGTTGTGGCATTTTGCGTTGTTTTGCGCTAATTGGTTGGTATTATAAGCAAAATTTAACGATGAGAGGTTGTGATGGTTAGCATCAAAAAAGAAACAAATCATGATATTTTTGTATGGGATCTTCCTCCTGAATTAGAAAATATTTATGGTGTAGTTGTTCACTATTGCCTGTCGGCAAGGCGGTTTGATAAGGGAATGATATGCAAGGGGTTTAAACTTGAGGATGAAAAAGGTCAACTTATAATCGACAAAATGATTGAGCGAGGAGTAATTGCGCGTCAGGATGATAAAGGCGATTACTTTATCAGCGACATATATAATCATAGTGATTATTTACTTGAATTAGAACGCAAAGAAGATGAAGAAAAAGCTAAGAAGAAAAAAGAGGAAGAAAATCGAATTGATTTGTCTAAGCCATTATTCTTTATAGCGATAATAGTATTCATGGTTTCTCTGTATTTTCTTATAAGAGAACCAATGTCCTTGTTAATACTTTTGCCGTTCTCTATAGCAGTTGGAGCTTATTCTGATAGACTCCCTAAAGGAGTCCCGCCTGTAATAGTTATTGTAATCTGTATCTCAACACTTTTGTTGGTTAACTCAATGGCACCAATATTTGGTGATAAGTATGATGATAAAATAGCGATTGAAAGCACAAACCATCAGGTAAGTGAAGACACTAACGCGGCTCAGAACTCGGTAAATACCTCTTTAGATGAACCGTCTAGTTCTACTACCCAGTCAGCAAAGACATATACAAAAGAACAGCTAAACGACATGGTTAATTCTGGCAACTATCCAGACCAACTTAGTCCCGTAACACAAGACATTAGCTCTATGGGTTTCACTGACTGCAAAAACTCGGCTTTAGGGATATACAATCAAGTGAGCGGTGAATATCCGGGAAAAAGAGTCGTCGATTCATCTATTTTGTTTATTATAAAAATATGGACAAACGACGGAGTTATTATGGTTAGCTGCTCTGAGCCAGATCAAAAAAGAGTTATTACACAATCCGATTACAAATAACGTAATGAATAATTAATATTGCATAACTAATAGCTAAACCTAACGAACAATAACCTCGCTTCTGCGGGGTTTTCTTTTTTAAGGAACTGATAAAATGGCAGAACATCGAGTAGGTAATATTGTTTATCAAGTATCAATGGATGTAGCACAACTCTTAACAGCGCAACGCCAAGTTAACGAGCGTCTTGATAGGATGGAACTTGGCATGGATAGAGCAAATGTAGCAACAAAAAGACTAAGCTCTTCTATGTCATCATTAACTGCGATAGCGGCAAGTTTAATTGCAGCACTTTATGTGCGTCAAATCGCAGAATATGCGGATGCATGGACTAGTGTTAATAACAAATTAGTTAACTCTAAGAAGGCACACGAAGAGCTTAATGCCGTCACTACACGCGTATTCGATATCTCTCAAAGAACCAGAACGAGTCTGGAAGCAACAGCCACATTATACGGACGTCTTGAAAAGGCCACTCGATCATTAAACATGAGCGCTAAAGACCTTGGCGATATGACTGAAACCATAAACAAGGCACTTATTGTATCAGGTGCTACTGCGGCGGAATCATCGAGCGTACTTATCCAGTTATCTCAGGCTTTAGCAGCTGGCGCATTGCGTGGCGAAGAATTTAACTCCGTTAGCGAAAACGGCATAAGAATAATGCAAGCTATTGCGGATTATCTTGGTAAAGATATCGGTCAGTTAAAGGAAATGGCGGCGCAAGGTAAATTGACCTCCAAAATCGTTATTGCCGCAATGAAAGCGAGCGCACAGAAGATTGGTAAAGAGTTCTCTAATACCACCTCTACGATAGAACAGGCGTTCGTTGTTGCTGGCAATAATGTCACTAAGTTCATTGGGGAGTCGAGCAAGATAAACACGGCTGCGAATATATTCAATAAATCACTGGTAACACTGAGTGGAAATTTAGATACATTTTCTACCGCTATCGGCATGGTGGCGCTGGCGGCAGTTGCTAAGTTTAACGGCGCACTAGCCAATAAAGTAAAAACCACGATCACATCTATGCAATCATTAAATGCCGAAACTGCCGCTGCTCATACTAACGCTTTAGCGACAGAGCACGCAGCTATTGCAGCTAATCGCAAAGCTATAGCTGACAGGGAGCAAGCAATACTCGCATATCAGGTTGCTGAGGCTGAATTTATTGCAGCCAAAGGAACTCAAGCCGAAATGATAGCAACTAATGCCCTTATAGCGAGCAAAGAGGCGCTTGCGGTCACGCAGCTTAATGTTGCCACCACTGGTAAAGCTGCTACCGCTGCTACTGCGGCTGTTGGTGTTGCCGCTAAAAACGCGTCTGTGGGATTACGGTTATTAGGGAATGCATTTGCTTTTGTGGGAGGATGGTTTGGTCTTATCACCATTGCTGCGGGGATTTTTTACTACATGTATGAAAAAACCAAGCAAGCATCGGATGGTGCGAGGGAATACGCAAAAAACTTAGGCGATGTTAAAGAAAAGCTCAAGGACTTGAGTGCGGAAGAGGTTGCTGCCGAGGTTGATAAAATGAATCGATCAATCAAGCAGATGGAAATAGATGCCAAAAATTCAGCGCAAAAAATTAAGGAATTGCAGCAAGAGCTTGATAAATTCAAAGATCCGAAAAAAAGAGCAATCAAAATAGCCTATTACACTAGCAACGGAATGGATAGGGATTTTGCCGAACAAGCTGTTGCTGATGACGAAAAAAATGCGCAAGAGGCTCTAACGCAAGCTAAGGCGGATCATGTACGCACAACAAGAGAACTGAACAAAGCCAAAGCAGATTCGGCAATTATGACCGATATTGGAAACAAAAAAATAGAAGAAACCAATAAGTTAATTTATGAGCAAGGTAAGAAAGAAATCCCTAACAATGTCAAGGAGTGGGAGAGCGCAGGGAAAACTTACGGGGAGGTAGTGGAGTTAATAAAAACCAAACTGAGCAGCCTTGGTATCGCTATTAAATCTGTTGGGGGTGATACAGAAGAAGTAAATAAGAAAATGCAGGCCATGATTAAAAAGGCTGAGCGTGATGTAAAAATTGCCTCAATACCGGATGAAAAAGGCAAAATAAGGCAACAAGCTGAGTTTGACGCGGAAGATGCTGGCACAAAGCCTGACTCTGAGGAAGCCAAAAAATTCGTTAATCTGGTTATACAAAAGCATGAAGTTGATGAGGCCGCCGAGAGGCGAAAAAAAGCAGCTCAGGAAGCTGAATCTGCTGCTAAAAAGGCCGACGAAGAGGCAAAAAATCGCTCTAAACAGATCGAAGATTCTCTTAAACGCCAGCGTGACGAAATAGACCGACTCAAAACAGGCTACGAGGAAGCTAGCCGTGAAATGGCTATGTACGATGCGGCTAAAGCCATGCCGGAAGGTTCATCCCCTGAACAGATTGAAAAAGCCAGAAGAAATGCAGCAGAGAGATACGATCTTGAAAAGGATTACGAAGCCAGAAAGTGGGCACTGGAACAAGACTCTTTGGCTAAATCTAAAAAGGCAATGGATGAAGAACTGGCGCATTTGAGGAGTGTCAAAAAGCAGGGTTTAATTGAAATAGAGGAATTCAAGCAGCGCGAGCAAGAGATAAAGGAGCGCTATAAGAATAAGCAAACGGAAGATGACATTAACAAAAAAGTTGATTCATCGGTAGGCTTTAATGAAGGAATGCTGGGTAAAGTAGACCCAATTCAACAACTCCAGAATGAATATGCTCAGAAAATGGCAATGTTGGATGCTTATAACGCCCATGATATTGGTGAGCATGAACGAATCTTGCAACTCAAATCCGACCTCACCCGTAAATTCAATGATGACATGACTACCGCCCAATGGGAGCAATGGAAAGGCCAGAATGAGATGTATCAATTTCTGGGTGATGCTGTCGAAGCACTAGGCCAGCGCTCAGCCAATGCCATCACAGGGCTGCTAACTGGCACTCAGACCGCGAATGAGGCTATGAGAAATCTGGCGCTTACTATCACGAATGAAGCTGTCTCAGCACTGGTTCAGATGGGTATGCAGCAAATCAAGAACATGATTATCGGCAAGGCGGCTAATACAGCGGCGGCGGCATCGGCAGTTGCTACAGGTGCGACGATTACTACGGCAATGGCTCCTGCTGCTGCGGCTACCAGCGTAGCAACAATGGGAACAGCGGCTACAGTCGGTATGACGGCAATGGCAACTGCTGTACCTGCGATGATTGCGTTGCTCGGTGCTCGTAAAAACGGTGGCCCAGTCAGTCCTAACGGCGCTTACCGAATTGGCGAGAATAACAGGCCTGAGATATTCAAGGCCAACAATGGTAATCAATATCTGGTGCCGGGCGATAGAGGTAAAGTGATCAGTAATCGGGATATGGGTAAGGGTGGTAATAGCGTATCTGTTGGCGGTATTGATATTACATTAAATGTATATCCGCAGGGTAACTTTACTGAACAGGATGCACGGATGGTGTCGGGAATGGTGAAGAAGACCATTTATGATGTATTGATAGATGAGGGCAGGCCCGGTGGACTGCTGAATCAGTAATCACTTGTCTGAAATGCCTGTAAATAAAATCAGTAGCACAATCCCAATAATTGATGCTTAAATTGTGTAATAAAACTTCTGTTATTGGGGTGGATGGTGGATACTGAACTAGAGAGAATCGAAAGTAATGAGAAGAAACTTTGGGAGAAATTTAAACTGGTTACTCCTTTGAATTTTTCTAGATTTTTAGAAAGTAAAAGGATGCGTGTCGAATCATGCTTAATGTGCGGTCACGGTGACATCCGGTTTCCTTCAATGGCTGATGGACCAACTGAAGAGTTTTATCTTATTCCAATAGAAGTTAATGAGTTATCTATAAAAAGCAAAAATTACATAGCTAACTACAAATACCGAGGCATCTGTCCGGATTGCGGCCATGAAATATATTTTAATGCCTATCCCGTTATTAACTGGCTAGAAAATAGCAGCAAGCAGGGTAGAGAAGATAAGAATGACTAAACATCTTAAAAATGTAACCCCTATACGTAAAGAAGATTCTTTGCCAAAAGTAGAAAAGAATGATCACACTGGCGGGAATGGCGGAGGTGGAGATATGGAAGCAAGAGTCGCAAAACTTGAATCAGACATTGCATATATCAAAACTACCATGAATGATATGAAGTCTGATCTCAAAACTGTTACAGGTGATGTCAGTGCAATGAACACTAAGATTGCTGTAATAGAATCTAATTATGCTACAAAAGCAGATGTAACAAGTTCTGCTAACAAAATAATCTTATGGGTTGCTGGAGCCGTTATCTTTTCTCAACTACTACCCGCAATACCCAAAATAATTGATGCATTTATAAAATAACCCTCTTCGGAGGGTTTTTTATTGGGTGAAATATGACAAAACCAGAATTTAAATGGCGACCACAGGATAACTATGAAGTCAGCCATGAGCCGCGGGTAAAGGTTATCCGATTTGGCGATGGCTACGAGCAGCGTATCAAGGACGGTATTAACAATCAGCTCAAAAAGTACCAACTCAGCTTTGTCGAGAAAGCAGACACGGGGCGCGCTATTGATGAGTTTCTACGCACAAGAGGGGCGGTAGAGTCATTCACATGGCGAACCAGTGACGATAACCAATTGCGCACTTTCGTTTGCCGTTCATGGACAGTGAATCGGCAACGGTTGATGTGGTCTATTAATTGCGTCTTTGAAGAGGTGGTGGCATGAGAGACATCCCTAAAGAGATGCGGATTGAGGTTACCGAACTGGCTCAGAATGCCATTCTCAATCTGTATGAGATAGATTTAACGGCTTTCGGTGGCGACATCTACCGTTTTCATGATGGTATGAACGGAAAGTTACAACCTGTTATCTGGCAAGGAATGCGCTATGAGCCGTATCCGGTTGAGGTGACAGGGTTTGAGATGAGCGGTAAGGGGCCAAGTTCTCGCCCTAAAATGGTATTTGCCAACATTAACGGATTTATTACAGCGATAAATCAGGATTTCAATGATGCGCTAGGTGCAGTAGTGACGCGCCATCAAGTGCCTGAGATTTATCTGGATGCGGTGAATTTCCCGAACGGTAACCCACAGGCCGATCCTACGCGGGAGGCAGTCAGCAAGTACCTGATAGAACAGAAACAAGATTCCAATGCGGACTTTGTGACTTATGTACTTGCTCTGCCCAGTGAAACTGATGGCGCGTTAATTCCAGCGCGGGTAATTCAGGCTGATATTTGTTGTTGGCAATACCGTTCTGCTGACTGCGGGTATGATGGCCCACCCGTGGCAGATGAAAAAGACCAGACAACGACTGATGCACTCAAAGATCGGTGCTCGAAGAAATATAGTGGCTGCATTCTCCGATTCCCTCGCCCCCTATCCATGCCCTTTGGTGGCTTTCTGGGTGCCAATAAACTAGGTTAAACCATGCTGGAACAAGACATTATCGCCCACGCGAAAGCGGAAGCGGCGAAGGAATCGTGCGGCCTGATTTCAGGTGGGCGCTATTTCCCATGCCGTAATATTTCGCCAGATCCTGAGAACTACTTTGAAATTAATCCTGATGACTGGATAACGGCAGAATGTTTTGCCGATATTGAGGCGATTGTTCACAGTCACCCAAATGGGCGACCTCGATTGAGTACAGGGGACAGGGAGCAACAAATCAGAACGGGTTTGCCGTGGTGGTTAGCCTGTGGTGATCGGGTGCATAAATTCCGCCCTGTTCCCCGATTATTGGGTCGTGAGTTCATCCATGGCACGCAGGATTGCTATTCCCTCATCCGCGATGCCTATCATCTTGCCGGTATCGAGTTAATAGATGCCGAGCGTGAGGATGAATGGTGGAACAAAGGGCAAAATCTGTACCTCGATAACAGTCTCAGTCAGGGTTTTGAACAGGTTGATGAGATTCAGCCCGGCGACATCATTCTGATTTGCTTGGGTAGCCAGACGCCCTGTCACGGGGCTATCTATATCGGCAATCAGCAAATCTTACACCACAGACCAGACCGTATCAGTAAACGCGATATTTATGACGGTTATTGGCTCAAATACACACATTCAGTATGGAGACATAAACAATGGTCAAGTTACAGCTTGGAGGCCATCTTAGAAGATTTGGTCGTCGCTACGAGTTAGAGGTTCGTGATGCAGCGGAAGCCGTCAGGTGCTTGTGTTACCAGTTAAAAGGATTCCAACAAGCACTGTCAGATGGACATATCCGCATTCGCATTGCGGGGAGGGACATGACAGAAAAGAGCATTCCCGGAGGCATGAATCACCCGCTCAATGATGGTGATACTGTCACGATTGTGCCTATTGTTAGCGGTGCTGGCGGAAATATGGGAGTCGGTATGGCTATTCTGGGCGTTGTTGCTGTTGCTGCGGCGTTTTGGACAGGTGGTGCATCTATTGCGTTATGGGGGCCAATGTCCACTGGCTTAGCCATCGCCGGTGTTGCCCTGATCGGGGCTGGCTTGGCTTCTATGCTCACCAAAATGCCTAATGGCCCGGAGATGGGTTCCAGCAAAACGGAAGGCAATAAGTATTTCAACTCACTGGAAAATCGCATCGGACAGGGGTACCCGGTGCCGATTGCCTACGGTGAGCTGGTGGTGGGTTCAAATGTGATTTCTCAGGGTTTGGAGACGGAATAATGGGAAAAGGTGGCGGAGGTGGCAGTACGCCCAGACTGCTTGATGATAACCTGAAAAATAAGCAGTTTCTGAAAATTGTTGATTTGATTGGGGAAGGGCAAATTGAAGGCCCTGTAAATGGGCTGCATGGGTTCAGGATAAACGGGACGCCAGTTGTTGACAAAAACGGCAATCCGAATATCAATGGGGTCACTGTTCAGTGGCGTGCTGGTACTCAATCCCAAGAGCCACTCAGTGACTATCCCTTCGTTGAGAGTGAAATACCTGTCAGCGTCGAGGTGAAAAAAGAAACACCTATTACTAGAGCTGTTTCCAATCAGGATGTTGATCGTATCAGGTTTACCGTAGGTGTCAGTGCGTTGGTTGAGACTGATAGCAAAGGTAATCAGAATAATACCTCAGTGCAACTGGCTATCGAAGTGAATGACGGTTCTGGCTGGTACAATGCTAAGTTTGTGAATATAGGCCCCGCTAAAATCAGCGGACAATATCTAGAATCTCACACCATCGATGCACCGAAGAAAAAACCATTCCAAATTCGGGTATCCCGATTAACAGAGGACAGTAAAAGCGACCAGCTCCGCAACGGTACAGTCTGGGCCAGCTACACCGAAATTACCGATACATTGATGAGCTACCCTAACAGCGCTGTAGTAGGGATGCGCATTGACCGCTCACAGTTTGCCGATACCCCCAAACGCACCTATCACATCAAAGGGATGATTATTCAGGTTCCTGATAACTACGACCCAGAAACCCGTGAGTATAAAGGCGTCTGGACAGGACGATTTAAACCCGCCTACAGTAATAATCCGGCATGGATTTTCTACGATTTAGTGACCAATACCCGCTATGGCATTGGAAAATTAATGGGGTCGTTTGGTTGTGACAAATTCGCCCTGTATGCCATCGCGCAATATTGTGATAAGCCCGTTCCTGATGGATTTGGGGGGACTGAACCCCGCTTTACTTGCAATGCCTACATAGCCACTCAACGCAAAGCGCGGGATGTACTGGATGATTTGGCGTCCGTATTCCGTGGTATGCAGGTATGGGATGGTTTGAAACTGACTGCGTTTCAGGATAGGCCATCTGACCCGGTATGGACATTTACTAATGCCAACGTGGTTGAGGGGAAATTTAACTACAGTTCTGCCGCAAAGAAAGCCCGCCACACCATGATTGAGGTCACGTGGACTAACCCCGATAACGGCTGGAAAGACGAGCGGGAAATCATTCAGGATGATGAGCTGGTAGCTCGTTTGGGGGTCAATGTTAAAAAAGTGGCTGCTTTTGGCTGCACCAGTCGTGGACAGGCTCACCGTGTTGGTAAGTGGATCATCGAAACCGAAAAGCTCGAAACTGATTCTGTGACATTCAGCGCAGGCCGTGAGGGTATCAATTGCATACCCGGTGATATTGTTGAAATTGCCGATAACACATTTGCGGCTGCGCGTATTGGCGGTCGCGTGCTTTCATTTTCAGGCAAAACTGTTCGCATTGATGCACCCGCCGAATTTTCAAAAGGCGAATCAGGTTACTTCTCCTATATGGGAAATGAAGGTGGGTTAGCTAGGGTTGATATAGAATCTGTCAAAGAGGATGTTGTCACTCTCAAAGATGAACCTCACGGATTGCGGCAATGGGGTATATTTTCAATTTCCAAAAAATCCCTTGTTACTCGCTTATTCAGGGTGATGAGCATTGCCGAAGACAAAACAGGCAATTACAACTTCACTTGCATTCAACATGAGCCGCAAAAAGAGGCAATTGTTGATAATGGCGTTGATTTTCAGGGGAATCCGGCCACACGAAACGTGATTCGCATTCCCAACATTGAACGCCTGAGTATCGCTTATGTTCTGGATAGTTCACGGGTACAGGCACGGGCGATGTGGGCGACAACAACTATTAACCGAAACATTACTTTTGATGTCATAGTTTATCGTGACAATAAAGTAGTGTCGCACGGCAATACAAAAGAGTTGGAATATTACTTCAATGGGCTGGGCGCTGGTATTTATATGGTTGGCGTTCGCGCCCGTGATGACAGCGGAATGTTAGGCGATGAATCCAAGGTTCAGATGGTAATTGGCGCACCCGCCGCACCCTCTGTCGTAAACATTGAGCCGGGATTTTTTGAGTTAAAAGCTGCCCCGCATATCAGCGCACCAAAAACATTGGACACTCAATTTGAATTCTGGTTCTCAGAAAAACAGATCATCAATATTAACGAGATTGAGGCACGGGCTGATTTTCTGGGTATTGCTAAATTCTGGATAAAAGGACAGCTCAAAGCCGGAACGCCATATTGGTTCTATGTTCGCAGTGTAAATGAGTTCGGTAAATCGCATTTCGTTGAAGCAGTTGGCGAACCCAACGATAACACTAAAGAGATTCTGGATGAGTTAGGTGACAAATTCCTCACTGCCGAAGCCGGAAAACGGCTGCAATCCCAGATTGATTATAACTCGGAAGCTGCTATGGAAAATGCCGCGTTGAGTGGCTCCATTGTCCAGCGTCAACTGAAAGAAAATGGCGAGATGCGGGCGGAGATACTGGAAGTCAAAACCACACAATTGACCGACAGGAAAGCCTTTGCGGAGTCAATGGAAAAAGTTCAGGCCGATGTGGGCGAGAATGCGGCGGCGGTGCAGACCAAGGCGACCGCGGTCTTTGATATTGATGGCAATGGCTATGCCATTTATGACATTGGGGCAGGGGTGAAGTACAAAGACCAGTTCTATCAGGCAGGCGCGGTGATTGGGGCTGAGGTGAAGAACGGTAAGGTCGAAACACATTTCGGCGTCAGGGCGAACCAGTTTACGGTGGTGAATCCGTCCAATGGGAAAATGGAACCGGTATTCGTAATTAAAAATGGTCAGGTTTTCATTAACAGCCTGTTCGTTGCTGATGCCACGATTACCAGTGCGAAGATTGCCGACACCCTCCAGTCGACCAACTTTGACCCGAACCGGCGAACCGGATTTAGGTTAAATATGCGAACCGGTG
>NZ_JBBMXH010000057.1:0-29374 GCF_037996725.1 Xenorhabdus entomophaga | reverse complement strand
CCGCTTCTGTTTTATGACAGTAACGACAAACTACATCAACTTTAGCCATATCTCACCCATAAGAAAAAGCAGGAAGTTTATCACAATATCTAATCATTGGGAGCATGACCGCCAGGACTGGTTCAGGTCTTCACGCGGGTGGTTGTACAGGGTGAATAACCGCCCCGGCTGGATTGCAATCGCATGACCACGGCCTTGCCCTGTCACGGCATTGTTGCGCAGCCCCTCCAGACGGTAACGGGTGAAATCCTTACCGTGTGCTTCATCCTTAAAACGGCCCGGATAGTCGTAATGTTCGTAATACAACTGCTGGAGAGTATCCTCCTTCATTTGCTGGCTGAATTCGGCCGGCCATGCCGGGTTTTTGAAGGTGTAGTCTTTGAGTTGCACCTGAGCCGGGCGAACCTGTGCCCGGTGTGTCAGGTTGCTCACCGCCGGCTCTCCCAGCGTACTGGTCTCACCCGGCTGGTAGGGCAGAACAATGCCCGGTGGGACAGAGCCGGCATCATCGGCAAACACCAGCGTATTGCGCCCGTTACCGCATTCAAAAAAGTAGAAGATCCCTTCTTCCGCTGTCAGGCGTTGCAGGAATGCAAAGTCACTTTCCTGATATTGCACACAGAATTCCCGCTCCGGGTGGGCATGGCGCAGGCTGAAGACGACATCACGGATACCGTGCTCTTTCAGGAGGGTGGTGATAATGGCCGCAATGTTCAGTTGCTGGAAGATCCGCGAATTCTGGCGCAGGGTGGTGCGCCACAGATCCGGGCGAATACTCATCCGGTAGGTGGTCTGGTGCAGCCCGGTATTGCCCTGTTCAAAGCTGGCGACGATACCCGTGATACTCCGGCTTTCCACGCCATCCTGTGTAATCGTCAGAGTGGCGGAGCGGTCGAGTACGGCCGGAAAATCTATCGCCGGATCAACGCTCGCCAGCCCCACTTCCAGCTGGAACGGCTGGGAAAAGTGTTCATTCAGGGTAAAGTCGGTGACGACAAAGGTTTGTGGCGCCAGACTGCCGGCGGTCAGCGTAAATTGCAGGCCGCTGGGCGAACTTCCGCTCCCACCACCCGGCAACTGGCTGGCTTTTTGCAGGGCTTTGGTGGCGGCGTGCTGGCCATCTGACGCCCGCTTGGCCAGTCCCTGTCCGTGGCTGCCCAATATCCCTGCGGTTTGCTGAGCCAGACGGGCGGCTTGTTGCCCCTGCTCAAACAACGCCTTTCCTTGTTGAAGTTTCGCAATGTGCTTTTTTACTGACATGGTATATCTCCCTGAGATAATGACGGATAACGTTATGGGGCAGGTTATCCAGCCTGATAGCCGTGCAGGCCATAACGTTCGGGCACAAGATTTCAATCAGTTCTGACAAATTCGATAATTAAAGAATCACTACGCGGTGTTATTTATTTTCCGGCATCCAAATAAGCTGAAAATTTCACACAGCAGTATTGATGTAATTTAAAGAAACTTTGATGTCAGAATGCATTGTTTAATTCATGGCAGATAATAATGATGGGAAATAATAAATAACAGACAAGTGAAAACCAAATGAAATCAAGTGAAATAAAAATCCCTCATCTGACAATGACGGGATAAAAAGTTAAAATGATTGCTGCATCAGAGGAATACGCTGTGTTTTTATATATAATAAAATTATTGTCTTACGGAGTGTTGCTGTCAGACAAAACAGAATTTCTGTAACAGAATGAGTTAAAAGCAAAAAAATAATTTTTTTATTTTAAAATTCATGATCATTTTCATTTTATGATAATGATCGCAAAAAAACCTTTTAAAAATGCGAATGCATTTATTACCCCAATTATTAAATGATAGGATATAACAAAAATAAATATTTTATTTGTATTAAAAACGCATATTCAGTGATTTTTTAACTAAAATGAATATTTCTATGGGATAATTCTCATATAGGTCATATTAAAAAGATATTTTTTACATTTGGGAGAGATAGATATTCTATTCGGTTGTAAATATCCGGTAAAAAATAAGAGACAGAATAAGGTAAAAGTTTGACTGCGCCTGACATAATCGTTAATCTCTTTCTTGTTATCTTAATGATCCCATCGCCTGTAAGGATCACCTCCGGGTGGCGAAATTAAAGCTCCCGTAGCCTGAAAGGGAGTGCATCACAATGCGGTACATCTGCGCACTTTTGGAAGCAGATATCATCGGACCCATAACCCAACGTTTCGATGATGAAAGTTTCCCGGTGTTATTCATCACCGGCTACCGACATAACAGGGCAGAACATTCCCTGCCTCACGCTGAACGATACCGTTTTAACCGGTACAACGTTCACCCACGTTTTGCATTTATCACGATAAACGTCCCGAAAACGGCGCGGCGTCACTTGCGTTAAAGCGCAGCGATTACCAAGTGACGCCGCCAGGCGTCAACGTCCAGAGCACGTCCGGTCTGGCTTTACGATCGATTTGAACCACGAATTACTCAAAGTCACCCGTTATTTCGGGTGTTTTCTGATTCTGAACCACTTTATTCGTTTGTTTTTCAACCCCATGCCTTGCAATAGGCTGATGCAGTAAAAAAGGAGAAATAACACCACGTCACGATAATGAGGCGTTCATCCTGGCTAAAATCAGGCACTGAACGGGGAGTACTCCATCGCCGTGCCCAGCATGTCGCGAACTCCTGCAAAAACTCAACGCAATTTTCCCCTGCTACACATTATCTGACGTACCACGGAACGGTGAACCTGAACCGACACGCAGAGACTTGTTTAAAAACGAATGAAAAAGAAGCAAATTAGTAGGAGATGCGAGAATGGCGCAGAAATCGGCACGTTCAAAAATTGAGTTGTTCAGAAAAGAATTTATCACCCATGCTCGAAAAGGGCGCGGAAGTTTTGCGACGGTGGCGGATCGAGAACGGATTGCCCGGCAATTCCTTAACTTTCTGAAAGACAATGGTATCAAGCTCCGGCAGATGGACAGCCTCAAAACCAAATATATTGAGCGCTATATTGCTGAACGTAAAGCCAACAAGATCAGCCACCGAACCCTGCAAAATGAGATGTCAGCACTGCGGACGATTTTAAGGCAGGCGGGCAAGCATAAACTGGCCGCACCGGATAACTTCCGTTTGAGTAACCGGGCACTGGGTATTGTCGAGATGAGTCGCACAGGCACTAAAACTGCATTAATGCCTGCGGAATTTCAGGCGGTTTTCCAGCAAGTTGAGCAAAAAGACCGGAGCGTGGCGGCGGTAATGCAACTGGCGTATGTACTGGGGTTACGTACCAAAGAAGCGGTGGAAGCCTATAAATCCTTAGCCACCTGGAAAAAAGCGCTGGAAAACGGCCATACCTCCGTGCGGGTGGTATTCGGCACCAAAGGCGGGCGGCCCAGACAGACGCTGATACTGGATCGGGAAGCCTTACAATACGCTATTGCCTACGCCGAATGCGAGCAGGCAGGGCGAAGCGGTAAACTGATTGATAAACCGACGGTTATTCAAGCCATATATCGTTACCGGTATATTGTCAGAAGTGCTGGTCTGAGCGGTAAGAAAGCCCCACACAGTATGCGCTATTATTTTGCCCAGCAATCTGGTGAACATTACAAGGCGCAGGGTTTCAGCGAGCAGGAAGCGCAGGCATTGGTATCGATGGATTTAGGGCATGGCGATGAGCGAGGACGCTATATCAGGCAAGTGTATTACCAGAATATTGAGGGCGAATAAGCTGTATTGGATCATACACGGTCTGCTGCTTTGGTCATTGGAATACGAGCAAACCAACCTTGACACTTAGCCGATTATTCACATGTTATCTCTAACCCGTTTCTGCCCCATTGTGTGTTAGTTACCGATGGTTGAATTACATCGGTAACCTATGTCCAGACCACTCCAAATAGAAGGCTTTAAATTTACGTTAATATGACATGTGAAAGAGAATAAAAATAGTCATGATTTGTATTAGCTGCGATTTGACCTGAGGCTATCCTACGGTAGGGCACGATTAAATTTGACGGTCGGCTATGGGCGAGGATCGGACTGTTTACCTGTATAGTCTGAGAGTCACAACGAGACCATAACTAACAGCTGAGTGCATTAACTAACCCGATATATGGACACCGACTTGAGTTAAGTCGGTGTCCATATATCGGGTTAGTTAATGCGACAGAGCCCGCAAGAACAGTACAACTTTGCCCAGCGCACCGTCCATCACATAACTACAGTTGGACGTGGCTCCATCTTTGCAAAACGATAACAAATATCTATTAATTTCATTGTTTCTAAGGATTCATCCAATGGAATAGGAGAAACGCTATGTTGTAGATAATCTAAAAATGATTGTAATTGATGAGTGTAACTATAAGTTTTTCCTAATTTTTCTATTACTGTCGTTTGATTAGTCTCAATTAATATACGATCATCCATATGTGGATGTAAGAAATTGAAAGCAAAAACTCTACCTTTTTCACCTATGAATTCAATCGTGAATTCAATTCTATCACCTCCCATATCACAATGAACGGTTCCCATTAATCCATTTGGGTAATTTACTATAACGTCTGCTTTCTCATCTACCCCTGAATTTTTCAATCTTTCATGAGTCCGGCACTTGTATATCTGAGGCCCACCTCCCCCAAATGATTTAAGACGATTAAAAATATGCATGGCATAACACCCTAAATCCATTAGAGCTCCTCCGGCCAACTCAAGCGACCATCGTGGATCATTAACAGGAGCCTCTGGCATAATCATTACAATGTTTATTTTTTTTAATTTACCAATAACATCTATATTTAGTAATTCATTTATTCTTATCCAAACTGGATGGAAGCTGTAATGAAATCCCTCCATAAGAAAACTATTTGTGCTACGTGCTATTTCACAAATTGATCTAGCTTCACTTTCATTGCTAGAAAAAGGTTTTTCTGTTAAGACATGCTTACCCGATTTAATCGCTTTTATATTCCATGGCCCATGTAATCCATTTGGCAGTGGATTATATATAATATCAATTTTTGGATCATCAATTAGTTGCTGATAAGTGTTATGGTAACGTGTAAAATTGTGCTGTTTAGCAAATTTTTTTGCCTTTTCTGGATCTCGCGCTGCAACTGAATAAAGCTCAATATTCATCAAATTAGCAGGTAAAATAATTCCTAGCTCTACTATTCTAGCTGTACTTAATACACCAATTTTAAATTTTGACATGTTTATTTATCCTTATTTTTTCACGCAAAAATTATACATGCCTGAGAATTTCCACAATTTTGTTTTCTTTAGAAAAAATTTAGCTCATACCTCAGGTACCTTAGTTCCCTTCTTAAACAAACTTAAGGTTAAATAATAATATTTCAAATTTTTACTTTTGATCTTCGATAGTCTCGCAATCCTAATAGTAAAGCTAACACCAAAGCAGCGGAAGATAGTAATCCTCCTACTAAATTTGGTGATTCGTAGCCGTAATTCGATGTTATTACGACACCCCCCAACCAAGCTCCTATAGCATTACCTAAATTAAATAATCCAATATTTACAGCAGATGCAAGATTAGGAGCACCAGCCTCTCTCGATTTATCCATAACTAAACGTTGAATGGGAGATATTGTTGCGAAGCCAAAAGCACCCATTAGAAAAATGCTTAAGCAAGCAATTAATGTATTTTCAGCATAAATCCAAAAAACAAATAACACTAACCCTTGTAACCCAAGAGTCCAATACAATAAAGGCATTAGAGCTTTATCCGCTAGTTTTCCACCGATTATATTGCCAAAAAAAAGACCTAAACCGAATATCAATAGTACCCATTTTATTGAATTTTCTGATAACCCAGTAATATATGTCATCATAGGAGAAATATAAGTAATAGAAGTAAAGAAAGCAGCTGGCCCTAAAATAGTGATACCCATACAAATCAATACATTATAATTTTTGAAGGCAAGTAATTCTGTTTTTATATTTGTGTTGGTTTGTGATTGAGACCTAGGAATTAACTTTAAAATTCCTAGTAGAGCAACAAGGCCAATACCCGAAATCATAACGAACGTTATTCGCCAAGAAATCATTTGCCCTAACCAGGTTCCTAAAGGTATTCCTATTAAAGTAGAAAGAGTCATTCCGCTAAACATAAATGCAATTGCACTTGTTTTTTTATTTTTAGGAACAAGTTCAGCTGCAATGATAGAGCCTATTCCAATAAATGAACCATGAGTTAGAGATGTTATTACACGACCAGCAATAGCTAACCAAAATGTTGGTGCACAAGCCGTTAATATATTTCCAACGATAAAGAATATCATTAATATGGAAAGCATTTTTTTTCTTTCTACACTTTTCCCTGCAATGATTAAAACAGGTGCACCAATGAATACTCCCAAGGCATAACTTGTGGCCATATACCCTGCTGCAGGTATTGACACCCTAAATTCAGTTGCTATTTCAGAAAGTAATCCTGAAATTACAAACTCTGTTGTACCAATTCCAAAAGTAGCTATAGCTAGAGCCCAAATCGCTGCTGGCATGAGAAAGCCTCTATAAAACAGGTTGATAATTAATCCAATTTTGAGAAATGCTAAATTAACGCAATAAGTGAAACATATCACTTACCTCAAAGTCATTTTTTTGGTGTTTACGTTAAATAAGTCCAGCCTCGCTGGCGAAACGATGTAGATTGTTGTACCCCAAAGTGGCGTAAGTCAGTGGATGAGCAACAACGGGATCTTGTTCCGCTTCAACAACCAGCCAACCGTGATAGTCGTTATCTCTCAATACATTAAAAATATCAGGATAATTTACGCAACCATCGCCCGGCACAGTAAAAACCCCATTCAGCACAGCATCAAGAAAACTGATTTTACGGTTTTTGGCATCTCTCAGTACATCCTGTCGGATATCTTTGCAATGGACATGATTAATTCGTTTGCTCCAACGTGTTGCCACAGCCAGCGGATCATCACCCGCAAAGGTTAAATGCCCTGTATCCAGTAGCAGGCCGACTTCTTCACCGGTGTTTTCCATCAGATGATTAATATCTTCAGCACTTTCAATCACAGTTCCCATATGATGGTGGTAGGCAATCTGAACCCCTTGAGACTGAGTATAACGGGCAAATTCTGTTAATTTTTTTCCATATTCCTGCCAACACTCTGCCGGAAAAAGTGGTCGTAAATGCACAGGCTTACTCTGGTCGCCATGTATACAATCTGTCACTTCAGCAAAGACCATCACCTGGGCTCCCAGTTCACGTAACAGCGTTAAATGTGGCTGAACTGCTGCAATTTCTTCTTCCACACTGCGTGTCAGCAAGTTTCCGGAATACCAGCCAGATACCAGTTTCAGATAATGGGAAGCCAGAATAGGCCCCAGGATATGCGATTGGCGGGGAAATTTATTACCTAGTTCAAAACCTGAAAACCCTGCCTGACGCCCTTCTGACAAACAAGTTTCCAAGGATGTTTCTGCGCCCAGAGAAGGCAAATCATCATTGGTCCATGTCAGAGGATTGATGCCAAGTTGAACTGTCATTATGCTTCTCCTATAAGATAAGAATGATACTCTTCGTCTTGTTTTTCGCGCTGACGCCAGTTATTAATCAGGTTGTGGAAATTCGTTTTGATTTGCAGGATAAGTGCCTGATCATCAATTTCGTCAGCCAGCCATTTCTGTGATGCTTTACCAAATAGTGTGCGGCCAACAGCAAAACCTTTAACAATAGATTTCCCCGCTGCCGCAGCAAAACCGGCCTTCAATACCTCTTCTGGAGCATCCAGCCCTAAAATCACGACGCCACGGCATCCCGGATCGCGTTGGATAATTAACTCTTCAATGTGATCCCACGTCGTAGCTTGCATAGGCGGCAGTTTCCACCAGTCCGGCATGATACCAAGATTGTAGAAACGCTTAAGTGCGCGCAGGTAAAGTTCATCTGAATGTGTCATTCCTGATGGCAAGATCACTTCCAGTAATAATTCATGACCGGACTGACAACAGGACAAATAGATCTCCCTTACTGCTTTTTCCTGTTCCAGACGCAGGTCACTGTTATCTTCAGGATGGAAGAACACCAGACATTTCACGATATGCTCCAATGGCCAGTTAACAAGCTGTGAACCTATGTTCCCATATTCTAAACAGAGTGGGCGGGAGCCGGGTAACTCAATCGGACGTCCTATCCATAACCCTTGCCCGGTCGCGGCATTAAGAACATCCTGCCCAAATGTACTGTCGCATAATATGCCGGAATGACCTTCTAGATGAGCTTCTGCACTCACTTCCTGGCTGGCTCGGAATAACAGTTTTTTCAGGTAAGGAATACTATCAAGGCTGGCATTAACCTTACGTGCCATTTCAACAAACTGAGTACGGTGATCAAACGCCATGATACACAGTTCCTGCCATTGTTTATGACGACTGCCAATGCGATGGAGATGATTTAGGTGGATATCTAAATCTGGGCGATAATCTGTTGTTGTTTTCCCATATTTTTCTGCCCGGACGATATAGTTATCTAGCTCAGTTTTATCCGGCATCGCTGATGTGCAACCATGCCGTGAAACAACCAAAGCACCACAAGCATTTGCATAAATGCAACTTTGTTCCCAGCTTTCGTTATTCAGATATCCGCGCAACAAACCAGACATGAACGCATCACCCGCCCCCAAGACGTTCAGTATTTCTACCTTAACGCCTTGTATTGTGATCCCTTCATCTAGTGTATCAGGGATATTTCCGGTAAATACGGAACATCCCAATACCCCGCGCTTACACACCAACGTTGCAAAACTCAGTTTCCTTACATTACGCAAAGCATCCAGCGTATTTTCAGATCCTCCCGCGATATGAAACTCTTCTTCCGTTCCAACTATCAGATCAAATTGAGAGAGCGCCTCCTGTAATTGTGCTGTGACCTGCTCTAAAGTTATATACCGTGTTTCTCCATCTCCCAGTGAAGTCATCCTCCACAAGACAGGACGGTAATCGATATCAAGAACTGTTTTTACTCCATTATGGCGAGCATAGTGTAAAGCTGTCAGCACAGCATCTTTGGTTTGCGGATGAGACAGATGTGTTACAGTAATTGCTAGGCAGCGGGCGGAAGCAATGTATTCTTCACTGAAATCATCGCGGGTAATCGCCATATCTGCACAGTTATCACTATAGAAAATCAACGGGAAAGTTTGTTTATCTTTTATACCGTGTAGTACTAAAGTCGTGAGCCGCTTTTTATCTGTAATTAAATGACTGGTATCACATCCTACCCTCTTCAGCTCTTCGCGCAAAAAGCGCCCCATATGTTCATCACCGACTCTGGCCAGCATGGAGGATTTCAAACCCTGACGCGCTGTTCCATAAGCCACATTTCCGGAAGAACCTCCCAGATATTTAGAAAAACTGGTCATCTCTTCCAGAGGTACTCCTATCTGCTGACCATATAAATCGACCGCAATACGTCCCATACAGATAACATCAAACTCTTTATGTTGCTCCATCGCTCCGTCTCTTACCCAATATGCATTTTGCCAACTTATGTTGCTAACTCATGTATGTTGCTAGCTGCAAGATCTAATTAATTTCAGTTACGTTAACCAGCACTAATCAAGCCAATCCGAATCTCTTTCATATTATTTGGATTACATCACTCTGGTTTTCTAGGCACTTTCACGATGAATTGGGCGCTTAAACAACACATTACTGATTTGATAAACGACATATCCCAGAATTCCAGCAGCAAGCAAATAGTAAAGTGTCATCACATAGTCCGGGACATTTTGAGCCAGAAAGACATACATTGAGATAGCTGCCAGTGTAATTAACCACCCCGTTGGCTTCACCATTGACCATGGGGTAATATCCACCTGTTTTGTATACACTTCTTCATAATTTTCTGCTGGGGAAAAATAACCAATTGTCAGCATAAAAATGACATTAAGCACAAATAAGATACCAACCAGATGGAAGAAATGGATATTAATATGCAGGATAAAGTTACAGACTATATATGCCGACATACCAAACAACAGCCCCAGTTTCGCAGCAATCGGGGGAACACGTTTTGTCATTAATCCGACAAGTACGACACTGAGAATGGGGGCATTGAAAATTCCCTGTAATTGCTGGATCAGGTAAAACAAACCATCGGGGGCATTAGCAGCAAGCGGGGCAATCAGCATAGTTACCAGTGCCAGAGCAATACCCAGATATTTACCGACAGCCACACTTCGCGCTTCACTGGCATCCGGATTAATTCTCTGTTTGTAAATATTGACAGTAAATAAAGTAACAGAAGAGTTCAGCCCACCACTGAATGTAGAGAATACAGCCCCGACAACAACCGCAGCAAAAAAACCAACTAGTATTTTAGGCAGAACTAATTGGACTAAAGCAGGATAGGCATTATCCGGATTATCTACTTGGCCATTGAAAATATGAAATGCAATAATACCGGGTAAAATGATAATGGAGGGAATAAGCAGTTTTAATACAGCGCATAGCATGACCCCTTTTTGCCCTTCCATTAGGCTCTTTGCACCCAATGATTTTTGTACGATGGATTGGTTAGTACACCAGAAGAACATATTGGAAATGATCAATCCTGTAAACAGGGTTGAAAATGGGACGAGCGAATCTTCACTGCCAATGGAGTTGAATTTATCAGGATGAGCCTGATAAATGTCCGTCAGGCCTTTCCAGGCACTGCCATCCCCTACATACAATAAGGCAAAAACCGTAACTATGCCTCCACCAATAATTAACCCGATACCATTAATGGTGTCAGCAACAGAAATTGCTTTAATTCCGCCAAAAATAGCGTAAATAGCGCCAAGCCCACCTACACCCCAAACCATAACCCATAATGCTGTTGTTTTATCGACATTAAATACCTGAGAAACCTGAAACAGACTTTCCAATGCAATAGCACCAGTATATAGCACAATAGGCAATAACGAAATAACATACATTGCCAAAAATAAAACCGAAGTAATCAGTAGAGTATTTTTATCAAATCGCCGTTCTAAATATTCTGGAATGGTTGATATACCCAATTTTAAATATTTTGGCAGAAAATAAATGGCAAACAGTACAATAGTTAAGACGGCTATCATTTCCCATGCCATAACAATAAACCCTGTTCTGAATGCCAGTCCATTTAAACCAACCAGATGCTCTGTAGACAGATTCATTAATAACATGGAGCTGCCGATATAAATACCGGTCAGAGAGCGGCCACCAAGAAAATAGCCTTCGATGGAATCAATTAGGTGTTTATTTCTTGTTTTATAATAAGTAATCCCAGCTACCAATAAGGTAAAACCAATGAATGAAAGAAAAATTGACATATGTTTCCTTACAGATCTATTGATTACAGTTTTATTTCTTTACCTATTTTTAAAGATTCAAGAGATTTATCGGCAAGAAACAATGCCTGTTCACCATCAAAACCTGTGGTCTCAGGAGTGGCTCTACCTGCCATGACATCGACAAAATGGTTCCATTCCGCGATATAGGCCTCACGATAACGTTGCAGAAAGAAATGTTCAGGTTTAGCGGAAAGACATCCGTTTTCTCCCCATAACTCCACCCTGTTTTCCTTAATATTACCGGCGGTCAGTAAGCCTTTCTCACCATGCAGCTCAAGACGCTGATCATAGCCATACGCCGAACGGCGGCTGTTAGCGATGGTAGCCATTGCGCCCGAAGGGAATTTCATGACAATAAACGCGGTATCAATATCACCGGCTAAACCAATGGCAGGATCGACTAAATTGCTTCCTTGTGCATAAATAGTACACGGTTCTTCACCGATAATAAAACGAGCCATATCAAAATCATGAATGGTCATATCCCGAAACATGCCACCAGAAGCCCGAATATATTCAGCGGATGGCGGAGAAGGATCACGTGAGGTGATAATCAAAGATTCTGCATTACCAATATTTCCTGCCTGAAACAGTTTTTTTAGCCGACGGAACTGAGGGTCATAGCGGCGGTTAAAACCGACAAACAGAGGAACCTGAGACGTTTTTACTACAGCAAGACACTGGCGCACCCGTTCAAGATTAAGGTGAACCGGTTTTTCACAGAAAATCATTTTATTGTGCCGTGCAGCCAGTTCGATCAAATCAACATGCGTATCTGTTGCGGAAGCAATAAGTACACCATGAACATCCGGGTCAGACATGGCTTCTTCAGTTGTTTGTATTCTAGACTGATATTTTTGCGCCAATGTTTGTGCATTTACCTGATAAGGATCAACGACAGAATACAGGCAAGTTTCTTTATGACTGGCAATATTAACCGCATGAACCTGCCCAATCCTACCAGCACCAAATAATGAAATATTAAACATGATTGCTCCCCGTCGTTCAGAAATGAAACCTTATATTAAAATATCAGAGCAATCACAAGAATACTCAAATAAAGCACAAAGTTAATAATATTTAATTTTTTTAAAATAGATGTGTTTTTATTTTATTTCAATTAAACTATATTTTTTTCGTAATAATAATGTGCGTAAAAAGTTTTTGTGGTTACTTTAATTAAGATATGTCATGAGCTTTAGTCATTCGATAAATGATACTAGATTAAATTATTATTTCAATTTAAAATAATATCCTTTTTAAGAGCCTTATCACATAAATTTAATTTCATGGTTATACAATCCACCAATGCAATTTATTAAATATTGGAGTTCTGTCGACCTGATCTTCAGTCTGTTCTGCTTTTTTCAGTTCAGAGAATTTTTCCTCAGTTACATCCTCAAAAGTGGCTTTGTTCACTTCCTCAATCAAGCCCTGAGCCACGCACATGCCCGCTCTGAAGGTCAGAGGGCGCGCACCAGACTCTATAATCAACTTAATGACGATTTCATCACGGTAAGCAGAATCGATAATACCGACACACTCCGAGACCATAAAAAAGGTAACCCTTCACCAGCCTATTGACTTAGCAGGAAAACAGATTAAACACATCTGGGTAGGGCTGTTTGCGGGTCACCGCTGTCGCGATTTCACTGATCACGTCCAGTGCCGATAGCCCCCGCTGTTTGCAGGTTTCTACCACCGACAGCAGCCGGGAGCGGTACTGTTCACCCCGGTAGGAACTTGTTCCAAAGCAGATTTTTTGCATGATCACACTGCCGCGCAGGCACCGTTCCGCCTCGTTGTTGGTCAACGGGATGCCTTTATGATGGAGAAAAACCCATAATCCTACTTCATATTTAAGAATATAAGCACACCTTCCTGCATAGCGGGAGGCCAGAACCTGTTCTCCCTTTTTCAGCCAGCTCATCAGGCTTTTCCTGAGTCTGGACAGGCGATTGCGCCAGTGTGCTTCGTCAATGTCCTGATTTTTATAGCGGTGCTGGATGCGCAATACACAGTGGCAGAGCAAAACCAGCCGTTGACCGATAAACGCGGTCAGCCCGCCCCCGCTATAATCGGCCATCTGTTGCAGGTTGCGGGTGATGTGCGCCCAGCAGTGATTTGGCTGTTTCCGCATTACGGTAAGCGCGGATTTTCTGGTAAACCGCCTTGCTGCCGCTGAGCAGCCAAACCCAGCGGGTGGCCGCTTCTCCGTTGCGTTGATGGGGCGTTTCGTCAATATGGATAACCGCAGATTGCCTGACATAATGCCCTAACGCCTGATGCAGCGGCGTCAACATCGAACTGATCCGTCCCTGCGCTTCAGAGATAAGGCCCGTGGAAAAGTGGATGCCATAAGTGTCCCGGATCAGGCGCTGTATTTTACTGATGCTCAAGAGATATTGTCCCGACAGGACCGCCATCTGGCTCATCAAACGGGGCCCCAGTTGCCCGGCAGGGGCCTCGTCAGGTAACGTAGCCTGGACAGTGTGATGACAACACTGACAGCGGCCATGAAACAATTGATATTCTGTGATATCCAAAGAGACTTTGGGCAGTTCAAACACCGGTTCTGTCGCATTAACAGAGAGGTCGCTAGCGAAATTGCATGGATGAATGTTTATACAATCAGGTGATAGAAAAATGCAGCGGGTGACATCGGGCATTCCGGCTTTTGCTAATATTGTCCTTTACGCAGCATACTGACCAATTTAATGCCTGCTAACAGGGTCTGTGCCCGCCTGCAATTGTTGAATCCTAGCATGGAAGAGATTCGTCGTTTGAGGTTGCGATGATCTTGCTCAATGAGGTTATTGAGGTACTTATTCTGCCGGATAACAATGATTTCTTCCTTGGGTTTTCCCTGATTTAATTCGTCCACTGCCGCTTTGTTGGCGCCACTTTTGTCCATCGTCATGACCTCCGGCTGACCATGCTGACCTATCGCTTTTTTGAAAAATCGCAAGGCCGCTTTCTCATCCCGACAGACTGTCAGCAGAAAATCAATGGTATTACCGTCTGAGTCCACCGCCCGATAGAGGTAACGCCATTGCCCTTTGATTTTGATATACGTTTCATCCATGCGCCACCGACGCCCAACGTCAGGCTTGCTTCGCCGATAACGTTTCACGATCAACGGAACCAGGCGATGAACCCATCGAGAGAGCGTAGCGTGATCAACAGCACTTCCCCGTTCAGACATTATTTCCTTTAGATTGCGCAGGCTCAGGGCATAGGCCAGATACCAACGAACGCATTGGGCAATAATATCGGTAGGATAATGTAAGCGCTTAAATGCATTTCGGATCAGGGACATCGTTTGGGACTCGCGCAAAAAACGAGGAATTTACCTGATGTTCCGTTAATGCGACAGAACCCCTTCACTACTTGGCAAAGACTAAACGCCCCATGAAATTTATCGGGCGTTTAGTCTGAAAAGTATTAACCTATTTCAGAACTCATCAATTTAATGGCGTAACCCACAGTTCTTATTAAGTCCAATACACAATTTTATGGTCACCAATATGGCCAATAAATCTACCTGCACTAAATCGTCTTCCTTCGGAGACGCTAGTCACGCCATGCAAGTAGCTCGCATTTAAAAAATACACATCTCCCTGGTTAAGCTTGACTTCTAATGCCTCGATATTTTCAAGCAGCTCCAGAGGATAACCAAGATCGCCGGTGCGATAAATCGGCTTATCCGCCTGAGATTTGATAAAAGGATCGGGCAAAAATGCTATTTGATTTAAGTCTTCGCGCTTAAAATATCCTCGTGCGACAACTTCTCCACCGATATATATTTCGCCAATCACACCACGTGGTACCGGCTGCCGATGCTGATCAAGCACGTACAGTTGGCTATTGACCAGCGGGTTGCCTAAGCTGACCAGTCCTTCGATAGCCTCTGAGTGATATAACCAGCTACTCGCAAGTACAGTACATTCCGTCGGCCCGTACTCATTGATAACCCGATTATGTTCTGCCAATTGCCGTATCAGATATGCTGGAGCCTCTTCACCCAACAAGGAAATAGTGACGCCCTTAATAACCTGAATAAATCTTGAGTTTTTGATGATAGCCAGCACGACAGAGGGCACCAAAAATAGATGCGTTATTTTATTTTCTAGGAGAAAATCGACAAAGATATCGCTGAAAACACGTTGTTCTGGCGTCAGTAGATAAAGCGCAGCCCCCTGCGTCAGCCCGAGCGTTAACTCAACAATGCTCGCATCAAAACTAAAAGAGGCGAATTGCAAAATTCGGTGCTCAATGTTTGTCCCATACCGCAGCTCATGTTGCATGAAAAAGTTGGTTAAACTGCGATGCTCAATCATTACCCCTTTAGGTTTGCCAGTCGAACCGGAAGTGTAGATGATATAAGCTAAATTCTCTGGATGCAGCGTATCTAGCTGTGGATTACTTCGGCTCTCACTCCCGAATGCCCAGTTCGTTAAATCTAGTGTCCACACCTTGTTTTCTGCCAGCAGCTCAGCATTAACTGCCTGTTTACCTGCGGCATCAGCCAACACGAGATAGGGTTCAACATTTTCCAGAATGCTTTTTAAACGCTCAGAGGGATAAGACGCATCCATAGGGACATAAACCCCTCCTGCTTTTAATATTCCCAAAAGCCCAACGACAACCGCCGCATTATGCTCAATACAGAGCGCGACTCGCGCTTCAGGGCCGACACCATGGCGTATCAGCGCATGGGCTAGCTGATTTGCAGCACCATTTAGCTCGCGATAACTGAAGCGAAGATTGCCATACACCAGGGCTAAAGCGTCTGGGTATGTCGCCGCAATTTCCTCAAAGCGCTGAGATAAGAAGCAATTTCGATCAAAGGGTTGAGAGGTCTCATTGATCTCATATAGCAGCCAATTGCGTTCTTTTTCTGATATCAGAGTAATTTCAGAAAGTAATTGTTCTGGGCGCGAAATAATGCCGCGTAGTAGCTCAATAAAATACGATTGATAGCGTTCAATCGTCGCTTCATCAAATAGGGAGAGGGCATAGCTTATCACCCCCGTTATCCCGGAACTGCTATCGGTACAATGCAGCTCGATGTCCGCTTTCAGATAGCTTTTACTTACCGATAAGTTTTCAATGGTTAACCCAGGGAGTGCCAGTTTGCTATCACTATCACTATTTGTTCGTAAGCTAAAAATAGTCTGATAGAGTGGGAGGTGACCCAAACTACGCTCCACCCCGATGACCTCAACCACTTTTTCAAATGGCAAGTCCTGATGATCGTAAGCATGTAGAATATTGTCTCGAGCTTCTTTCAGCAGATTTTGCGCCGTTATCCCCGTAGGTGCATCAATACGAATCGCCAACATATTCATAAACAAGCCGATCAGTGGCTCAAGTTCTGGCCGTACTCGCCCTGCGGTTGGGGTACCAATAACCACGCTCGACTGGCCGGATAGTCTCGACAAAAGTGCGCCCCATGCGGCAATGAACAGCATGAACAACGTGCACCCTTGTTGCTGGCAATATGCCCGTAGTCCTGCTGCCAGCTCGCTATCCAAGGTAAAGCTGACATAACCGGCATGAAAGTCCTGCAGTTTTGGTCTAGGGCGATCCCAAGGCAATGACAGCAAAACCGGAATATCTTCTAAGTAGTCCGCCCAGAATTTTTGCTGTTTCACCACGAGATCCCCTTGCAGCATCTCGTTTTGCCACTGCGCAAAATCGGCGTATTGCACTGCTAAATCAGGGGGTGTTTCACCACTATTTGCCAAATAACCTTGATACAGCGCATTTAATTCTTGTGTAAAAATACTCAGTGACCAACCATCACAAATAATGTGGTGCACCGTGAGTAAGAAGACGTGCTGATGCTTGTCCATGCGGATAAGGTGGCAGCGAATTAATGGACCCTGTTCAAGGTGAAAAGCTTGCAGCTCATTATCAGCAATAATCTCAGACAGCGCTTGCTGTGCATCCGTCCGTTCACTCAGATCGAAAAACTGCATAGGCATAGAGGTTCCCACATCCAATGCCTGAGCCTGCAATTGACCTTTGCGCTGAATAAACACGGTGCGTAGGCTTTCATGTCGTGCCAGAATCTGATCTAAAGAACGTTGCCAGACCTTACTATTCAGGTCACCGTTAATACGCGAAGCCAGAATAATATTAGAACCGCTGCCAATATCAGGTGCTTGATCAACAAACCATTGGCTTTTTTGTGCAAACGAAACGGGGAGTTCACCTGTTCTGTCAACTTTAGTCAGCCGATCTTTTTTATTGATGTTCTGTTTGAGGCCTTTGCTTTTTGCTCGCGCTCGTAGCTGCTCAAGCTCTTCAATGCTCAGCTTATCAATATCTAGATTACTCATTATTCTCACCTCTCGTTGATACAAGCTCATTCAACTCATCTAAATTGAATTCATTCGTCAGCACCGCAAGTAGCACCTGACGGGAAAAATCGGTTAGCGTGCTATGCCTGAATAAGCGAGACAGCTCGATGTGTACAGCAAAGTGCTGTTGCACGAGATTGATCAGACGTATCGCCCGCAAAGAGTGCCCTCCCAGTGCAAAGAAGTCGTCATGGCGTCCCACCTGCCCGATGCCCAGTAGCGCCGACCAGAGCGCCGCCATCTGCTCTTCAACCTCGCCCGCCGGCGCAACATAGCTTTCACGCGCGAAAGACGTTGCCTGCGGAACCGGCAACGCCTGTTTGTCTAACTTGCCGTGGACCGTTAACGGCAGTTTATCCAGCAGTACAAAAGCCGAAGGCACCATGTAATCCGGCAGCTGGCGTAATAATGCCTGCCGCAATTCACCGGTCAGAGACGACGCTTCTGTCGCACCCTTCTCAGCCACCACATAGGCCACCAGACTGGCTTCATCTCCCGGCGCCGCACGCAGCAACACTATGCCCTGCGCCACCGCCGGGTGCTGCTCCAGAGCCGCGGTTATCTCGCCCAGCTCAATACGGAAACCACGTAATTTCACCTGCTGGTCATTACGGCCAATAAACTCCAGTTCACCGTCTTCCCGATAGCGGGCCAGATCCCCGGTGCGGTACATCCGCTCGCCGCTTGTCGGGCTAAACGGATCCACCAGAAAACGCTCTGCGGTCAGTTCCGGGCGATTCAGATACCCGCGCGCCAGCCCTGCGCCCGCAACATACAACTCACCCACCACTCCGTCCGGCACCGGTTGTTGCTGCGCATCCAGCAGATACAGTTTTAAATCAGGAATACGCTGCCCGACCGGGCTTTGGCTTCTCTGACTGTCCTCACGGGTCAAAGGCCGGTAAGTCACATGCACCGTGGTTTCTGTTATCCCGTACATATTGACCAGCTGGGGCTGCGACTCGCCTGCCGACTCATACCACCCGGACAGCAGCGCCGTATCAAGCGCCTCACCACCAAAGATGACATAACGCAGTGCCAGCGCTAACGGGCGCTGCCGTTGCTCCACTATCAGTGAGCGGAAAGCGCTGGGGGTCTGGTTCAGGACAGTGATGCCCTCACGGCTGAGCAACTGATAGAAGGCTGCGGTATCACGCGTCTGCGCTGGCGGCACCAGCACCAGGCGGCCCCCATGCAGTAGGGCACCCCAGATTTCCCATACCGAGAAGTCGAAGGCGAACGAATGGAACAGGCACCAGACATCCTGTTGACTGAAACCAAACCAGGGCTGTACGGCGCTGAACAGACGGCTAACCTGACGATGCTCAATCATCACCCCTTTCGGCGTCCCCGTGGAGCCTGAGGTGTAGATTATGTAGGCCAGATGCTGCGGAGCCGCCCGGCCCTGGGGGTTATCCTGTGGCTGCCGGTCATACACCGCTGGGTCGTGCAGCAACCACGGCGCCTGATACCCCTGCTGTTGCAGGGTGCGCTCACCGGTCGCGTCACACAGCACCAGAGCGGGCTGAGCATCAGCCAGAATCAGGCGAATACGCGCTACCGCATAAGCCGGGTCAATCGGCAGATAGGCGGCACCGGACTTGAGAATAGCCAGCAACCCCACCATCATCTCCAGCCCGGGAACGGCACAGAGCGCGACGGGACTGTCGGCGTGTACGCCTTGTTGGATCAGTGCATGGGCCAGTTGGTTGGCACGCTGGTTTAACTGCCCGTAGCTGAGCGACTGGTCGCCATAAGTCAGCGCTATCGCCTGCGGATACAGCGCGGCCTGCTGCTCAAATTGCTGATGCACACACAGCTCGACAGGCGCGACCCACAGCGGCAGGTTGCGTTGTTCAGTCAGGGCGTGAAGCGCGGTAGCAGGTAAAACAGGGAGTTGTTGCAGGCTATAGTGTTCCTGCTGATCCAAAGTATTCGCGATCCCTTCGAACACGCGCTGCATATAAAGGCATATTGTGTGCGGCTCGATAGGCGTAACACCTTGAATCGTTAGCGCCATGGCCTGACCAAAATCTTCAACTGACACAACCAAAGGATAGTTCGTCCGCTCTTCAGACTTCAGCCAGGTAATATCGAACAATGGCTCCGGCACATTCTCAGCGTTGGTTGTGAGAGGCGAGTGTCGGTAGTTATCGCCTCTTCCATTCCGGAGTGCGGAGCTTCATAGGCGGTACTAATAAAATCAGCCGAGGTAGGCACCGGTAAGTCACGCCGATTTATCTTGCCGTTGAGTGTGATAGTGAAGCCAGGCACGTTGATGTAGGCAGCAGGCAGCATATAATCAGGCAGATGTTCAACCAGTGCTTCGCGTACTTCTTTAGGTTGGTAGTCATGCCCGTCAGCACAGGTGTAATACGCTACAAGTTGCACTTCACGATCATCTTTGGTCAGAGGCAGCACCACGGCTTGTTGTATAGAGGCAATTTTCATGAGTTGCGCTTCTATTTCGCCCAGTTCAACGCGGAAGCCGCGGATTTTCAGCATATGATCTTTACGACCGAGGAATAGCAATTCTCCCTCGTCATTCCAACGGCCATAATCGCCAGTCCGATAGATACGTCCTCCAGAGCGGAAAGGGTCAGGAATAAAGCGCTCTGCCGTTGCCTCAGGTAAGTTCAGATAGCCGAGTGAAACACCGTCACCGCCAATACAGATTTCACCCACCGCCCCCAACGGCACCGGCTGTTGGCTGGTATCAAGGAGATAAATTTGCGTATTATTAATCGGTTTACCTATAGGCAGTGGTCTCTCTGTTATGCGCTCGGTTGGCACGCGATAAAAGGTAGCGAAGGTGGTGCATTCCGTCGGGCCATAGCCATTAAGGATGTACTTCGGTGCTCCTCCTTTTATCACCTGTTGAATGGCGCTCGGATCAACAACATCCCCTCCCACCATCAGCGCTTTCAGCGAGTGATAATGATCAGCCATCAATGAAACCATCGAGGTGAACAGACCGGATGTTTGCCACAAAATAGTGATGTGATGCTGTGCTATCGCCTGCGCCAGTTTCTGCGGATCTAACTTAGTTTCGTTATCGATCACCACCATCGCGGCGCCATTAATCAGCGCACCCCAAAGTTCAAATAAGACCGTATCGAATGCCGGATTCACCTCATAGGCCAGACGATCATCCGGTTCAATGTCGATATAAGTGCAGTGGGTTATCAGATTGTTTATCGCCCGATGAGGGATTAGAACGCCTTTTGGCTCTCCCGTTGAACCTGAGGTATATAGCACGTACAACGGGGCTTCCGCATCCGTGCTAACAGGTAAGTTATTGATAGAAAATTCCGCTAACGGGAGTTGATCAAGTAACGCATACGGTAATGTGCCAAATCCTTCGCCCAGATATGGTTCCTGCGTAAGGAGCAAGCTAACCTGGCTATCCTGCAGCATATAACGTTGCCGTGCGGGTAATGCTTGTGGGTCAAGCGGTACAATACACGCCCCGACCTTACTGATAGCCAGCTGTGCTACTACCTGAATGATCGAGCGTTCGCACAACACAGCGATAGCATCACCGGTTCCCCAGCCATTCACCCGTAGATAGTGCGCCAGACGGTTAGCCTGTTCATTTAGGTCTTTATAGCTAAGCTGCTGTTCCCCTTCAATGATGGCAATCGCATTCGGGGAAAGCGTCACTTGCTGTTCAAAATGCTGTTGCACACCAAGGTGTCGCGGATAGTCAACATCGGTTTGGTTATAATCATAAAGACACTGTTGCCACTCTTGTGCTGGTAGCACATTGAGATTAGCAATCGCCCGTTGTGAATTAGACTCTAATGCATCAGCAATGCTGCTCAGCGCCTCTTGAATCATTAAACAGATACGCTGTGGCGCAATAGGTTCAATCACCTGCACACTCAGGCCTAATTCGTCACCATAATCTTCAACAGACAGGGTGAGTGGATAGTTGGATCGTTCCTCTCCCTTCACCCATTTAACCATCTCCAATGGGCCTGTGCGGGTTTCCGTTTTTTCATGCTGATTATGGCGATAGTTAAGCAATGAACTAAAAAGCGGGATATTGCCCGGTAGGCCACTGCACTGCTGAGCCAAAGCAAGGGAAGCATGTTCGTGCTGTAAAAGCTGCGCGAGACTTTGTTGGGTTTTAAGTAACGCGGTTAACGTATTATCCTCATGGATATCAACACGTATAGGTAGTGTATTGATGAACATTCCCAAGCCGTCTGTCGCCGCCGCGTTAATGCTCATTTTCCCAAGCAGAACCGTGCCGAATACCACCGTTTGCTGACCACTGGTTGCCGCAATAACCCTAGCCCAAGCCAAATGGAATAGACTGGCAAGACTTGCTCCGGCCTGTCGGGATAAGTGACGTAAACGCGCGTTTAACTCCGCCGAAAGCCGTAAATGAAACTCCTGTATTTGGCCACCATCGAGATAGACATTATCTAGACCAAAAGGCAACGTGGGTTCGCTAATATCTGCCAACTGTTCACGGAAAAAAGCTTCATGTGCGTGCTTATTTTCCTGCTGATAGGTCTGTGCGATCAGATCTCGGAATGCACCGGCGGGCGTAAGACGAGCCTCTTGCCCCTGCATAATGAAATCAACTTCTTGCGCTACTTGCATCATTGTGCCGTGATCACAGATCAAATGGTGTACACGTTGCAGCAAGAGCCAGCGCTGGTTAACGCTATCCTCACAGCACACAAATTGCATTAATGGGGCGGATTCCAGTGACATTCGATCGCGACGAGGGTCGGCAAGCTCGAACAGCTGTTCGGCAATATCACCATCTTGAGCTGATAGGCTAACCTCTCGAATATCCAGCGTAATTTCCCTCCAAACAACTTGTGCCGGTTGACTCAACCCCTGCCAGACGATAGCCGTACGCAGAATGTCATGGCGTTTAACCACTTTTTTAAAGGCGGACAAGTAGCTTTGTAGCTCATGCAGGCTGGCAAATCCGAGCACACTGCGCTGCAGATAGGGATCACCCTCTTTAGCCAGAAGATGGTGGAATAAAATGCCGTCTTGGAGGGGGGATAAGGCATAGATATCCTGAATATTGCTTACCCCACCCTCAACACGCGCCACAATGGTGTCAATATCTTCGGCCGTGAGATCAATGAGCGGTAGCATATCCGGCGTAATGTGCTGGCTTTGCACAGTAATTGGGTTAGCAGGCACAAACAACGTCTCGCTTCGGCATAGCGTTTTCGCTAATTTTTCCAAAGTCGGCGTCGTAAACAGCGTTTGTATCGCCAATTGCCATCCTTGTTTGCGCAGATTCTCGATCATTTGAACGGCTAATAATGAATGCCCCCCTAACCGGAAGAAATCATCTTTGCGACCAATCGCCTCAATGTTAAATAACGATTGCCAAATAGCGGCGAGAATATGTTCTTCTCGTGTTTGCAAGGCTTCAAAATCATCCGTGACCAGTGCACTAGCATCGGGTTCTGGTAATGTTCGGTAGTCCAATTTACCGTTAACCGTCTGTTTAAATTCAGGCAGATAAACAAAAGCAGCCGGTACCATATAAGCAGGTAAAACCGTTTGTAGCGTTTGAAAAATCTCTCGACGCAGCGCAGGAAGATCATCAACGGTATGCAGACTGGTAAAATAAGCCACCAGTCTTTGATCTGTCGCGGTTTCTCCTCGCACCAGCACCACGGCCTCACGTATCTGAGGTAACTCAACGATCCTTGCTTCGATTTCGCCAGGTTCAATACGGAAACCACGCAACTTGATCTGTGAGTCATTACGCCCCAGATATTCAAGCTTGCCATCCGCCAGGAACCGCCCCAGATCGCCGGTACGGTACATCACAGCGTTTTCATCATCACTAAAAGGATCGGCGATAAAGCGCTCACTGGTGAGCTGCGGCTGATTTAGGTAGCCGTTAGCGACACCGGCCCCCGCCAAATAGAGTTCACCTTCACTTCCTTGTGGCACACAGCGACGATATTTATCCAGAATATAAACACGGGCATTGCGAATAGGCACCCCGATATGGGCCTGCCTGTTTTCTCTGGTAATGGGCCCTATGGTGACATCAACGGTGACTTCAGTCGGACCATACATATTTATGCACTCAAGATGTGAGCAGCTATAGAGCTGTTGCCACAACTTAGGTGAGATAGCTTCACCGCCGATCAGTAAGCGCAAGGTTCGAGGCAACAGCTGCTCCAGTAGCCCTGCGTCGATCAACAACGACAACTGTGATGGTGTGGTATCGAGTCCATCAATCTTCTGCTCACGCAGGAACTTGAGGAGGGCCTTACCCGATGTTCGAGTCATCTGCTGAATAAGCACCAGGGTGTGTCCACTCAGCAGTTGTGTGAGGCCTTTAAGCGACATGTCGAAAGAAAACGAAGCATTAAGCGCAATCCGTGACCCGGCAGGGAGGGGCTGATATATCCCTCCACGTAACGCTTGCCAGAAGTTGACCGCACTGCGGTGCTTAACCATGACGCCTTTTGGCCGGCCTGTGGAGCCGGAGGTATAAAGAATATAAGCCAAGCTAAGCGAGGAGAACGGTTTCCCACTTAGGCTAAGTGCTGTCGTTGGGTTTGCCAGCCACTCACGGTCAGAAGCCAGTAATACCTGAGCATTAGCCGGGAAATGACCAATGGCTTGTAGGCCTTCGCTATCCCCAAGCACCAGCTTAGGCTGTGCGTCGTCAATAATGCCCTGTAGTCGCTCACTGGCATAGACAGGATCCAGTGGCACATAAGCTGCCCCTGCCTTAAGCACCGCTAATATGGCAACTGGCATCCAACTATTTCGTCCAACGCAAATCGCCACTGCATCACCCGCAGTGACACCAAAGCTGGCCAGATGGTGAGCCAACTGGTTGGCACGTTCGTTAAGTTGGCGATAACTGAGGGTTTGATCTTCTGCGACAACAGCTAACGTCTCTGGCGTTAATTTAGCTTGTGCCTCAAATAGCTGATGTAACCCACGTTCATCTATTGGCTCGATCGGGCCTGTTCCCTGTCGTAACAGGGCCTGTTGCTCACTCACTGACAGCAGGTTCAGCTGTGAAACGGGGTGCTGCGCATCCGTATGCATCTGTTCCAGCAATAACAACAAGTAGCCACGATAACGCTCTATGGTTTCCGTCGTGAACAGGTCAGCATTAAAATCAAGCGAGCCTTCAATTTGGGCGCCATGATCCTGGAGTTGTAGCGTTAAGTCATATTTAGTCGTCGGCAGCGTTAGCGTTATATTTTGAACTTCAACACCTGCAAATGCAGGCGTCGCTGTTCCCTGTGCATGCCAATTAAATGCAACCTGGAATAACGGTGTATGGTTCATGCTGCGCGTGGGGTTCACCACTTCAACCACCCGTTCAAAAGGCAGTTCCTGGTGCATCTGTGCATTGAGCAGAATCCTGCGAGTCTCGTCTAACCATTGACTCACATTGAGCTCATCAGAAAGGGAGAAACGCAGTGCAAGGCTATTAATCAGAGGGCCGACTAACGCTTCAGTTTGCGGATGTGTTCGGTTAGCACTGTGGATGCCCACGATCAGATCCTGCTGATTGGATAAACGCGATAGCAGCAATGCCCAGGTACCCAGCAGAGTCATAAAAAGCGTGCCTCCCTGACGTTGACTCAAGGCGCGCAAGGCTTTCGTTAACTCAGGAGGCAATGTCATAGGTACGCTACCCGCCCGCCCACTGAGCCGCGCGGGCCGAGGAAGCGATTCTGCTAATGCCATCACCGGCGGTAAATCAGCCAATTGCTCCAACCAATATTTTTCAAGTTTTTGGCTGGTTTCTTCCTCCTCTAATTGGCTGTGTTGCCATGCGGCATAATCACCATATTGCACCGTTAGCGCGGCCAGTTCCGGCGTCCTATGATTCAGTTCGGCGTTATAGAAAGCCTCTAATTCTTGCAACAAGATTTGCGTCGACCAAGCATCACTAATGCTGTGATGTAACACTAACAACAACTGCCAATGCTGTTCTGCCACACAGACCAGATGTGCACGCCAAAGCGGCCCTTGTGTGAGATCGAAAGGTTGTCTAAGCACCTGTTGCGTTAAATTCGCAACGGCCTGCTCCACATCCTCTGACCGACGTAAATCGGTTTGGGCTAGCGTAATACCTGCGTCGACAGGCAGTAACGAAGTCACAGGCTGCCCATCTTGCAGTACAAAAGAGGTACGCAAAACACTGTGGCGGGCAAAGAGTCGATTCAGGCTCTGCTGCAAGGCTTCAACATTGAGATCGCCACGTAAACGTAATACGCCAGGAATATTCAACGCTGGATTGTCCGGTTCCAGCTGCTGGATAAACCACATCCGCTGTTGAGAATAAGATAATGGCGCAGCATGGTTTATCGGTAGCAACGGTATTGGCGTATAGATGGAGGCCTGCGTCGGGGTGCTATCGATTAACCTGGCCATATCAGCCAGCAACGGATTTTGGAAAAAATCATTCAGAGCGGGGGCCGGATAACCTTGCTCAACAATCCTGTTGAGTAAACGCACCAGCAACAGAGAATGGCCGCCTAAGGCAAAGAAATCATCCTGGCGCCCGACCTCAGAGAGATTCAGTAAAGAGCACCAGATGCCCGCTAACGCGACTTCTGATGGATTTTGCGGCGCCTCGTAACGTGATGAAAGTAAAACATCTTGCGGTTTTGGCAGTGCTGCGCGGTTCAGTTTGCCATTAGGCAAACGTGGCCACTCGGGAACGGTCATAAATAACGAAGGAATCATGTGGCGCGGTAAACGCTGGTGCAACTCGGCTCGTAACTCCCCTCCCTCCAGGGTTTGGTTTGCTATCGGCCTTATATAAGCAACAAGCTGCGATTGCCCTGCCGTATCTTCGTACAGAGTTACGACGGCCTCATGTACGCTTGGCAAATCAGCTAAATGATGTTCAATTTCTCCCGGTTCAATACGATACCCACGTACTTTTACCTGCTGATCAACACGGCCAATGAACTGTAAATTGCCATCTGCCTGCCGACGAGCCAGGTCGCCGGAACGATACATCCGTTCTCCGCTGGCCCGATCGGCAAATTTGTCAATAAAGAAGCGCTCGGCTGTCAGTGCGCTGTGTTGATGGTAACCCTGAGTCACACCACGCCCGGCAATATAGATTTCACCAACAGCACCTTCAGGAACAAGCTGCTGTTGGCTATCTAACAGATAAATCCGGGTATTGGCGATCGGACAACCGATCGCCACGGTATTATTGTCGGCAACAGGCTGCCTCAGCAGATTAAAGGTGGCATCAATGGTTGTCTCTGTTGGGCCATAGAGGTTAACAACCGCCTCTTTGACCAACGGTAACAGACGATTGACTAGTGCTCCTGAAAGCGGCTCGCCACCACAGAATATATAGCGCAGCGCACCATCACTTAACGCTTCAGGGTTTTCCAGGCCACTGAGCAGCGAAGGAACGACCTGAAGTACGCTGATGCGTTCATGTACGATTAGGTCAACCAACGCAGGCAGATCACGCATTATCTCACCGGGGACAATGTACAGAGGCGCCCCCAGTGCCAGCGGTGTCCAAAGTTCCCAAACCGAGGCATCAAAACTAATCGACGTTCGCTGTATGAAATAGTCATCGGCACTCAAATCAAAAGCCTGGTGTTGCCACAAAGTATGATTGAGCAAGTTATCGTGGCTCACACAGACACCTTTAGGCTTTCCGGTAGAGCCCGAGGTATAGATCAGGTAAGCCAGATTTTGCGCTGCCAACGACACGACAGGATTGCGCACCTCAGTCAGCGCCCCAGATTGCCATACCTCATCCAGATTGATACGCCTCACCTGAGGAGACTGCGCGCCTAGTGCGTTATCTCCCTGCCTGTCGGCGATTAACAACAACGGCTCAGCGTCATTCAGGATATAGGCCAGACGCTCACTCGGATAATCAGCATCCAATGGCAAGTAAGCCGAACCAGATTTAAGAATTGCTAACAGCCCGATGACCACAGGTATGCCACGAGCAGTACACAACGCTACGATCTTCCCTGGCCCCGCTCCCTGAGCGATAAGATGGTGCGCAAGCTGATTAGCACGCTGATTAAGTTGCTGATAACTCAAACTCTCTGAGCCAGATTTCAGGGCTATCGCCTGTGGCGCACGTTTTTCCTGAGCTTCAAACAACTCGACAATATTGCCATGCTCCCCCAACGTCAGGGATGCCGCCTCGCTGTTCTGCAACAACTGCTGTTGTCGCTCAAGAGGTAATACAGGCAATGTATGCAAGGCTTGTTCAGGATGGTGTTCCAGGGCATCGGCAACCGAGTGCAATACGTGGCTCATATAAAGGCAAAGATCTTGCGCCACAATCGGTTTACGTGCTTGTACCGTCAGCGCCAGGCTCTCACCGGTATCCTCAATATCAAAGGCCAGGCTCGGCGTCGTAATATCGGCTAACTGTTGTCGGAAATACGCTTCTTGCTCTTCCTGGTGACTCGTTTCTTTCAACTGGGTAATGAGTTGGCGATAAGGCACAACCGGCAACAAGTCTTGCTCTCTCCCAACCATAATCAGGCGAATCTCCTGCAACATCAGTTCAAGCGTTGCATGATCCCCAATTAAGTGATGCATCAATTGCAGTAGGATCCAGCGCTGGTGTTCATCATCGCGCGCAATCACCAAATGCAACAAAGGGGCTTGCTCGAGCGGAAGGCGTATTTTGCGGGGATCAAAACGCTGGCGCAGTTGTTCAACGACGGGCCCCTCTGCGGCAGAAAACTCAAGTTCTTCCAGCGATAACGTTGCTTCCCGGTAAACGACTTGCACTGCGGGGCTCACCTGACTGATGATCGCCGTGCGCAAAATATCATGGCGTGCGACCACCTTTTTCATCGCGGCCAAAAAGCTATCCAGCGTTTCACGCTCTGTAAAAGCCAGTTGGCTCACCAGCAGGTAAGGGTCACCTTCGTTTTGCAGCAAGTGATGGAATAACAGGCCATCTTGCAGCGGTGATAAGGGATAAATATCCTGAATATTCACACTTCCACCTTCGACTTGCTGACAAATCAGATCAATGTCTGCTTGCTGCAAATCTACCAAGGGCAACATAGACGGTGTAATCTGCGTCGTGCCCGTTGGGATGCCATTATTTAACTGCTGAGTGGGCTGTGATGAGGCCACCTTCAAGGTTTTACTGAATTCGGACAATCTGGATTGACGAAATAGTTGACGTACTTCTGTTTGCCAGCCAGCGGCACGCAGGCGCTCAATCACCTGTACCGCCCGCAAAGAGTGCCCTCCCAGTGCAAAGAAATCGTCATGGCGTCCCACCTGCCCGATGCCCAGTAGCGCCGACCAGAGCGCCGCCATCTGCTCTTCAACCTCGCCCGCCGGCGCAACATAGCTTTCACGCGCGAAAGACGTTGTCGGCGCCGCCGTGCCGCGCACCAGCTCCGGGTAAGGAACATAGGTTTGCGGTTTGGCCGGTTTCAGTATCCCCGCACACCCCGCCAGAAACAACCGCAGGCTTTGCAGCACGGCCTGACGGTAACGGGGAATTTCTTCACCGCAGACCCATTGTTGCATCACGTCAATACACACCGACTTGCCGGTCAGGGCAAACGGGTCTAAATTATACTGACGTAAATCCCACCGTAAGGACTTTCAGCAGATAGCTATTATCCCATCCGGCTTTCTGGCGCTTGGTTTTCACGCCGACCTTAA
>NZ_JBBMXH010000056.1:0-29387 GCF_037996725.1 Xenorhabdus entomophaga | reverse complement strand
GCCAGACCGCAAGGTGTTTTAACAAATCAAAAGGGGTTTTTATAGCAGACTTATAGCTGTAAGCTCTACGGAACCCCCAGCCAAGCTGGGGGTTTTCTATATACAATAAAAACCCCTGCCTTGATAAAGCAGGGGTTTAAAATGGTGCATCCGGGAGGATTCGAACCTCCGACCGCTCGGTTCGTAGCCGAGTACTCTATCCAGCTGAGCTACGGATGCGTTATCAGATTTTCTATTTCTGATCAGACATTATAGACTGTCTTATTCTCAGAACATTAACACCATGATGGAATCACAATGTTGAATATGGTGCATCCAGGAGGATTCGAACCTCCGACCGCTCGGTTCGTAGCCGAGTACTCTATCCAGCTGAGCTATGGATGCGTTGTCAGTTTTCTATTTCTGGCCAGGCGCTGCTGATTGCCTAACTTTTCAGAATTGATACACCTAAAAATCATGGTGTTTAAAATGGTGCATCCAGGAGGATTCGAACCTCCGACCGCTCGGTTCGTAGCCGAGTACTCTATCCAGCTGAGCTATGGATGCGTCTCTTAAATGGCGGTGAGGGAGGGATTCGAACCCTCGATGCAGCTCTTAACCACATACTCCCTTAGCAGGGGAGCGCCTTCAGCCTCTCGGCCACCTCACCATTTTTTAAAACTAAAACGCTTTAAAACTTGCGGCTTGAAGTTTTCACTTCATAGTTCTTAGAATCTCTTCTTCTGCTTACTGCTCAGAAGCTTCTTTCTAAGTTCTTCGTCGCTGCGATGGCGCACATATTACTTTCCCTGCCTGATAAGTCAAACAATTTTTCGCAACTTTTTTCCGTTTGAACACTTAGCACGCAAAACGCTTGGTTTAGCATCTAAAGAGCTATTTTATCAACAGCAAAATCCTCTAAGCACTATTAAAATTTATAAAAATGATTATTCATCGCTATGGCCTCATGAACGAGGCTTTTTCAACAGATAGAAAATAAAAAGACGTGAGAGAATAGAATTAAGGTAGTAACTGGAATAGTAACAAGAAAAGGTAACCTTATTAGGTTCACAAAACAGGGAAGTAGAGTAGCGCCCAAGTCTTAAAAAGCGTGGACGCCATTCTTGAATTAAAAAGTTGTAGGCTGAGATTTCTCTGCCTGAATCCGTTGATAAATTTCTTCACGGTGAACAGAAACTTCCTTGGGTGCGTTTACACCAATGCGAACTTGGTTGCCTTTAACTCCCAGTACTGTGACTGTTACCTCATCGCCTATCATGAGTGTTTCACCAACTCGACGAGTCAGAATAAGCATTCTTTGCTCCTTGAAAATTTAAAAGAGTCGGGTCTCTAGGTTTCCCCGCTATTATCCATCAAACACCGTGAAAACGTAAAGCAATGATATCTACTTAAAGTATAAGCAGTTTTGAACACATTTCCTATATCTATAGGATAGCTAAAATATAAGCATGTGCCCAACATTTCAACAATTTCACAACAAAAAACATCGGCATCATAAAAAAAACGCTTTCATGATGCCGTTACTGTCACGGCGATACCAACTATAACCGCAATGTTACCCACTCTTCTACACTAGCCAATGCCGAAGGAAGAGCTGTTACATCTGTCCCGCCAGCCTGAGCCAGATCAGGACGCCCTCCTCCTTTACCGCCAACTTGTTGGGCAACGAAAGAGATTAAATCGCCTGCTTTTATTCTAGCAGCCAAATCCTTTGTTATACCAACAATTAGGCTGACTTTATCACCAGTCACTGTAGAAAGCACAATAATTGCCGATCCCAACTGATTTTTCAGATCATCAACCATTGTTCTGAGCATTTTAGGTTCAACATCACCTAATTGTGTCACCAGTAAACGAACACCTTGGATCTCTTTAGCCTGATTAGCTAAAGAAGAGCTTTCCTGAGCTGCTTGCTGAGATTTCAGCTGTTGCAACTCTTTTTCCAACTGTTTCGTTCTGTCCAGTGTCGTTTTCACTTTCTCATTCAGACTACTAATATCACCTTTCACCAGATGAGCAATGTCTTGCAGTAAATCAGTTTGCTGATAAATTGAGTTCAGCGCAGTTTGCCCCGTAATGGCTTCAATACGGCGAATTCCTGCTGCTGTACCTGATTCACTGGATATACGGAACAACCCAATATCACCGGTGCGATTTGCATGAGTACCACCACATAATTCGGTGGAAAAGCCGCCCATGCTAAGTACACGAACTTTTTCATCATACTTCTCGCCAAACAGTGCCATGGCACCTTTAGCTTTTGCTTCTTCCAGCTCCATTAATTCTGTAACAACGGGTGAATTTTTGCGAATTTCTTCGTTCACCAAATTTTCTACCTGACGAATTTGCTCTGGCTTCATTGCTTCAAAGTGAGAGAAGTCAAAGCGCAGGTATTTATCATTGACTAAAGAACCTTTCTGAGAAACGTGCTCTCCCAGAATTTTACGCAATGCAGCATGCAGCAAATGGGTTGCAGAATGGTTCAAACGGATTGCATCTCTGCGTACTACATCAATTTCAGCATTGACTGTATGTTTAACGCTCAAACTACCACTTGTCAATTTACCAATGTGGCCGATTGCCTGAGCATATTTTTGAGTATCAGTAACTTCGAAGATACCATTACCATTCGACAACTGCCCTGTATCTCCAACCTGCCCGCCTGATTCAGCATAGAAAGCCGTTTTATCAAGTATAATGATCGCCTCTTCGCCCGCATGAATTTGTTCAACAGCTTCGCCATTACGGAAGATAGCGCTAATAGCAGCTTGCTGTGAATTATGTTCATAACCACAAAAATCACTTCGACCATCGACCTTGATCAATTCATTGTAATCTGTACCAAAGCCACTGGATTCGCGAGCACGACGACGTTGGTTTTCCATCGCTACATCAAAACCAGCTTCATCAACTTTGATATTTCTTTCACGGCAAACGTCTGCAGTCAGATCAACCGGAAAACCATAGGTATCATACAAACGGAAAGCAGTTGCACCGTCCAGGGTATCGCCGGACAATTTCGCCAATTCTTCATCCAGTAACTGTAAACCACGATCCAAGGTACGGGCGAATTGTTCTTCTTCAGTTTTCAATACCTGCTCAACCAAAGACTGCTGTTTTTCCAGCTCTTCACCAGCAGCGCCCATCACCTTAATCAATGGAGCAACTAATTTATAGAAGAAAGTATCTTTTGCACCGAGCATGTTACCATGACGAACAGCACGACGAATAATACGGCGAAGTACGTATCCACGATTCTCATTAGATGGAATAACACCATCACAAATCAAGAACGCACATGCCCGGATATGATCTGCAACAACGCGCAGAGATTTATTGGTGAGATCTGTCGCTCCCGTCACTTCTGCAACTGAAGCAATCAGATTCTGGAATAAGTCAATTTCATAGTTAGAGTTGACGTGCTGCAATACTGCGGCAATACGCTCCAGCCCCATACCGGTATCAACTGAAGGTTTTGGCAGTGGTTCCATTGTACCATCGGCATGGCGGTTAAATTGCATGAAAACAATGTTCCAGATTTCAATATATCTGTCACCGTCTTCTTCTGGGCTGCCTGGAGGGCCTCCCCAAATGTGGTCTCCATGGTCATAGAAAATTTCTGTACAAGGGCCACAAGGGCCGGTATCACCCATTTGCCAGAAGTTATCTGACGCATAAGGGGCACCTTTGTTATCGCCAATGCGAATAATTCTTTCTGTTGGAACACCGACTTCTTTATGCCAAATATCATAAGCTTCATCGTCTGTCTCATAGACAGTAACCCACAGTTTTTCTTTTGGCAGATTAAACCATTCTTCGCCGGTTAATAGCTCCCATGCGTATTTGATGGCATCTTGTTTAAAATAATCACCAAAACTGAAGTTACCCAACATTTCGAAGAAAGTATGATGACGGGCTGTATATCCCACATTTTCTAAATCGTTATGTTTACCACCAGCACGAACGCAGCGCTGAGCCGTTGTTGCTCTGGAATAAGGCCTTTTATCCAATCCAAGAAAAACATCTTTGAACTGGTTCATCCCTGCGTTGGTGAACAACAATGTTGGATCATTGTTTGGCACCAACGAACTACTTGATACTATCTGGTGCCCTTTAGTATGAAAAAAGTCAAGAAACGCTTGACGGATCTCAGCGGTGCTTTTGCTCATAATTGTCCCGAAATCAAGCTGAAAAAACAGATTTATGAATGGATGAGATGGTATATCACATTACCATTTCCACTCACGAATAAATTAAAGTGGGGTTAAGATAGAATGTCTTCCATTAGAAGTAAAATCCCATATAAATCCATTCGCTTTTCAGCATTGTAATTCGTCTGGGCATTTTCTGAAAGTCCGTTCGTTAGGCCAGTTTCGATACACCTGTTTCAAAGATGTTCATTTCCTATAAAAAAACCACACCCTAGATGGATGTGGTTTTGAAAAAGCCAGATTATTTCTGTGTATTACGGCAGAATAAAGAGTAATTAGAACTCTTCGTTATTTACTTCCGCACCGTTATCTTCATAATCTGTTACATAATCGGAAGCCGCGCTACTGAAGTCTCCAGTTTTATTCAGCAACAGTTCGCGCAGTTTCTTATCTAATTCAGCCGCAGTTTCTGGATGCTCTTTCAGGTAAATAGTGGCATTGGCTTTACCTTGCCCAATTTTGTCGCCATTATAGCTATACCACGCACCTGCTTTTTCCACCATTTTGTGTTTAACACCCAAGTCGATCAATTCACCGAGCGTGTTAATACCTTCACCATAAAGAATTTGGAATTCAGCTTGCTTAAATGGCGCTGCAACTTTGTTCTTAACTACTTTCACACGCGTTTCGCTGCCAACAACCTCATCACCATTTTTCACAGAACCAGTACGACGGATATCCAAGCGAACGGATGCGTAGAATTTCAGCGCATTACCGCCAGTCGTGGTTTCAGGGTTGCCAAACATCACACCAATTTTCATACGGATCTGGTTGATGAAGATCAGAAGGGTATTTGAGTTTTTCAGATTACCCGCCAGCTTACGCATGGCCTGACTCATCATACGTGCTGCCAGCCCCATATGGGAGTCACCAATTTCACCTTCAATTTCTGCTTTTGGTGTCAATGCAGCCACGGAGTCAACGATAATGACATCAACAGCGCCAGAACGTGATAAAGCATCACAAATTTCCAGTGCTTGTTCACCTGTATCAGGCTGAGAGCACAACAGGTTATCAATATCTACACCCAGTTTTTTAGCATAAACTGGATCAAGGGCATGTTCGGCATCAATAAAAGCACAAGTTCTGCCTTCGCGTTGGGCTGCAGCAATCACTTGCAATGTCAGCGTTGTTTTACCGGAAGATTCAGGCCCGTATATTTCAACGATACGGCCCATTGGTAAACCACCCGCACCCAATGCAATATCCAGTGACAAAGAGCCTGTAGAAATGGTTTCAACATCCATTGAGCGGTTTTCACCCAAACGCATGATGGAACCTTTACCAAATTGTTTCTCAATTTGACCCAGCGCTGCTGCTAGTGCTTTTTGTTTGTTTTCATCGTTAGCCATGTTTACTCCTTCGCAAGCAATGAAGGGGCTGCCCCACTGCTGATAAACTGTTTCTGATAACAAAGTGCCATATGATTATACTGTATAATCATACAGCATCAAGCTAATTTTTTATGATTTCTTCCAACAATGTTGTTAAAGAAAAAATAACAGCCTGTAGACGCACTGCATTGCGATCACCCACAAAATGTTGGTGATGTACTACAGTCTGTATGCTTCCATTTACATGAAAAGCAAAGCCGAACCAAACTGTGCCGGTCGGTTTTTCTTCACTGCCACCATCTGGTCCGGCAATACCACTGACAGAAACAGCAAAATCCGCTTTAGCGGCTTTTAGTGCCCCTTCGGCCATTTCTTTTACGACCTGTCCGCTGACTGCACCAAACTGTTCCAGCGATGCCAGTGAAACACCCAGCATTTCATGTTTAGCATTATTACCGTATGTCACGAAACCGCGATTAAAATAGGCTGAACTTCCTGCAATATCTGTGATCACTTTCGCAATCCAGCCTCCTGTGCAGGATTCTGCACAGGTCACGGATAATTTTTTCTGTGTTAATCTCTTTCCCAGTTCAATACTAAGCTGATACAGGATTTTTTCATCCATAACAGGCCTTCAATGCTATAAGAAATTAATTTTTCCGAAACAGATCCCAAATCCATAATCCCCCTATTGCCAGGGAGAGTAAGATCCCAAAACCAATGCCAACCGCAACGGCCGAAGCACCAAAGCTAACGGAAATCAAATATAACCCCAGCATAACCAACATGGCACTGTTTTCACCAAGGTTTTGTACAGCAACGGCTTTACCTGCTCCCATCGAATTTTTTCCATGTTCTTGCAACAATGCATTTAATGGAACAACAAATAATCCACCAAATATGCCAAGGGCTATCAAAATCAGGTAGGAAAACCCTATTGATTGCTGAGTGACAAAAAGAATAACCATAATGCCAATCAGGATGCCTGCTGGCATACAACGGCGCACAGTTTTCAATGTAATAAACCGTGCCGCCAGACCAGCACCAACAATGATACCAACAGCGACTACAGCATTCATCAATGTGGGTGTGGTATTTCCCTCTATTCCCAGAACAACGGGAACCCAGGCAACCAACAGGAATCGCAGTGTGACACCCGCCCCCCAAAATAAACTGGTGCCAACCAATGAAAACCTCGTGTCCTGATTACGCCAAAGTGAAGCACAAACCGAGATAAAATCCACCAGCATTTTTTTGGGATTCCAGCCTTTTCCTTGTCGGGCGGCATCCAAACGGGGAATATAGAAATTCGCCACAACTGCGGCAGCATACAACGATGCACAAAGCCCTAACGCCCATATCAGGCCAACGTCAGAAAGGAATCCGCCGGCAACTGAGCCAATCAAAATAGCAGCAATGGTCGATGCTTCCATCATCCCATTGGCTTTTACCAAACGCCCGCCATTCGTCAATTCTCCCAAGATCCCATACTTAGCAGGAGAATAAGCAGCGGCACCAATTCCCACTAAGGTATATCCCAGAAACGGATTCATATCGATGCAAATACTGATGGCTCCAAGCAATTTAATGCTATTGGAAAAGAGCATGACGCGCCCTTTTGAAAACCGATCAGCAATTTGCCCCACAAAAGGGGCTAGTACAATATAGGTCAGTACGAAGACAATTTGCAGGGCAGGCAGGCTCCATTCTGGGTAAGCCTCAGCCTTTAATTGAGCCAGAATGGCAAAGAATAGCGCGTTGTCAGCAAAAGCAGAGAGAAATTGCGATAACAATACTGCTTTCATACCCCGATTCAACAGTGGTTGTGTTTCCACAGTCCCATTCATTTCCTTACTCCCATGTTTCCTTACTCCTGTTCGGCCATTTCTCTTAATGTGACAAAATCTGGCTTGCCGCTACCAAGCAAAGGGAGTTGCTTGATATAACGAATGTCTCGTGGAACCGCCAACTCAGGCATTCCCATTTCACGGGCTATTCCCAGCATTGCATTTCTATTCAAATTAGTATCTGTTGTGAACAGGACCAGTGCTTCACCTTTATTTTGATCGCTCTTGGCTGTTGCTGCATGTAGTGCATCAATAGAAACTCTTGATGCGATTTGCTCTACCGCCTCAAGAGAAACCATTTCTCCTGCCAATTTAGCAAAGCGCTTCACACGCCCTTTAATCGTACAGAAACCTTCTTCGTCAATCGAAACGATATCTCCAGTGTCATACCAACCGATTTGGTTATTCCCTACGGCATCTTCTGCGGATGGTGGCTCCAAACGCTCAGGTGCTTCGACACGCAAATAACCTTTCATGATATTCGGCCCACGTAACTGTAAGCGTCCTCCGTCTTCGATGCCCTGTACGGGCAGTAAACGCGACTCCATTCCCGGTAAAATCCGACCGACGCTTCCCATTTTTGCTGCCATTGGGACGTTGATTGCAACAACAGGTGCACACTCTGTCACACCATAACCTTCCAAAATACGAATACCGAATTTATCCTGCCAAACACGTTTAGTATTTTCTGACAGTTTTTCTGCGCCAGCTACCACATAGCGCAACCGGACAAAATCATAAGTATGTGCGAAGCGGGCGTAATTACCCAAAAAAGTCGAAGTTCCGAACAATACGGTGCAGTTGCGATCATAAATCAACTCAGGCACAACACGGTAATGCAGTGGACTCGGATAAAGGAATACCCGGCTGCCTGTCATTAACGGAGTAAGTAAACCAACTGTCAGGCCAAAAGCATGGAACAGTGGTAAGCAGGACATAAAACGGTCTTGTGGGGTAAAATCAGCAATTGTTTTTATCTGCTCAACGTTAGCCAGCAAGCTGGTGTGGCTATGAACAACCCCTTTTGGCGCCCCTTCTGAACCTGACGTAAACAGGATCAAAGCATCATCTTCCGGCTTTTGCGAAGTCATGATGGCTTTGGAAGGGAAAATCAGATGCCACAGTATCCATAGTTTATCATCCCGAGTGATGCTGTCTTTTAAATCCTCAAGATATACCCAATTCGCTGCTGTCACCTGTTCTGGCAAGTGGGTCAATTGCCCTTTTTCCAGAAATTGACGAGAGGTTACGATGGTTTTGATCGTTGCTGCCTGCATGGCATTTTTAATGCTGCTACTTCCTGCCGTATAGTTCAACAGAGCAGGTATCCGCCCTTTCAACGAAGCACCATAAACGGCAGCCGCCATCACAGTTGCATTCGGCAGCAGCAAACCAACCCGTTCACCTTCTTTTGTAAAACGTTCTAAAATCCGGCTGACACCTAATATTTTTTTCAATAATGAGTGATAGCTGTCTTCCCTGAGATTCACATCCTCAATACAAGGTTTAAAACGACCAAAGCGTTTTTGTGCAGCCAGGTAAGCACTAAACAACGTTTCTTTTGGACGTGTCTGCATTCTCACATCCATCATGATGGCATGAAGATGTTCTCCAGCTAAACGGCGGCGTGCTGTAGAGTCAGGCGCATCCGGCATCGGCAGATCAACGGCAGGTAAAATTTTAATGGTGATTTTCGGGAACCAGTGCAATTTCATTATTCCTTTCAATCGCCCAAAAATGGTTTGTTCCGCGCCATCAATACGAATAGGAACTACCTTTGCACCTGATTTAGCTGCAATAAACGCGGCTCCATCATAGATTTTCATAAGGGAGCCGGTCACGGTGATCCTTCCTTCCGGAAAAATCACAATTGGACGCCCTTTCTCCACCTCTTTAACCAATGTCCTGACAGCCATCGGGTTGGTTGGATCCAGAGGTACAACATCCGCATAAGATTTGATGAATTTGAGAAAACCACGGGTCGCAATATTAGAATAGATAGCGAATACTGGTTTTACTGGCAAGAACAACCCAATTAAAAGACCATCCAGAAATGAAACGTGATTGGGTGTAATAATACATTTTGGATGTTTAAACTGCTTATCATCGCCTTCTACTGTGACACGAAAAAACACACGAATAAGTAACCGTATAAAATTTAAGAGCATATCCATATCTCAATATAATTAAATAAAATTAAAGTGAGCAAGTAGAATGATACTATAATTTGTATAAGCAATCTGATATATAGAATTTACCTGCCATATGAGAAATAAACCTAAAAGACCTCGATATATCAGATAATTTTATTTTTCCCGGTTCAAAATGTAAGATTTAATACTAAAGACGATATCTTCTGTTGTAAGGTTCGCATCAACAATGAAGTCTGCACACTCATGATATAGTGGCTCCCTTTCAACCAATACCGCTTCTATTTCTTCTGTGATGGATTTTCCTGTCAGGCTGGGACGCTGTGAGTTTTCTGGATTGAGGGATAACCGTCCTGCTAACACGTCTGCGGACGTCTGCAAATAAATCACAGTGCCATTCTGCTGCATATAAAGGCGATTTTCTAGTGCCAGAACCATTCCCCCACCCGTGGAAATGACATGTTCACGTTGACTCACCGTTTGCAGTATCTGGCCTTCCAGTTTTCTGAAATATTCCCAACCATTTTGTTCAACAAGATCAGCAATACTCATTTGAATGGAGCTCTGGACACTTTCATCAGTGTCAACAAATTTATACGACAATGCTTCAGCTAGCAACTTACCTATTGTCGTCTTCCCTGCACCTCGTGCACCTACGATGAATAGAGTTTGTTTCATTTTGCTGTTTTCCTGAAGGATATGTGAAATTAAGTCTAAACATGGAGTATAGTAACTAAATATTTACACTAGTGTAAAAAGTATTTTTTATTGAACAAAAAGTCACACTTAATCCTAAGTGTGACTACATAATCCAATGAGTTTTAACTAAAACAGAACGCTATTAGCGGCGAGGCAAGTAATCACCATAACCAATCCATTTATATGTTGTCAGTGCATCAAGCCCCATTGGGCCTCTGGAGTGTAATTTTTGCGTACTGACAGCCACTTCAGCTCCTAAACCAAATTGACCACCATCAGTAAAACGGGTACTTGCATTTACATATACAGCGGCTGAATCTACCCGATGTACAAAATAGTCAGCCTGTTGCAAAGATTCAGTTAGGATCGCATCAGAATGAGCCGTACCATAAGTGCGGATATGGTCAATCGCTTGATCAATATTGCTGACAATCTCCACATTCATATCCAGTGACAGCCATTCATCACAATAATCTTCCTCTACCACTTCGACAACTGTTGCAGGGCCGTTTTTCAGCAATATCATTGCGGACTCACTGGCGTGTAATGTCACTCCCTGCTCTTCCATTTTTGCACTTAAGATTGGCAGGAAATCAGCCGCAATTTTCTCATGCACCAACAAGGTTTCCAATGAATTACAGGCGCTTGGACGTTGCACTTTTGCATTAGTGATAACTTCCAATGCTTTTTCGATATTGATGTTTTCATCTACAAACGTGTGACAAACACCAATTCCCCCGGTAATCACCGGAATGGTCGATTGTTCACGACACAGTTTATGCAATCCAGCGCCACCGCGAGGGATCAACATATCAACGTAACGATCCATTTTCAGCAATTCAGCCACCAACTCACGATCCGTTTTACTGATAGCCTGAACCGCAGCCGCAGGTAACCCGCTTTGTTCCAGTGCCTGCTGAATAACTTTAACCATAGCCTGATTGGTATGGTGAGTTTCTTTACCGCCGCGCAATATTACCGCATTGCCGGTTTTCAGACACAATGATGCGACATCAATAGTGACATTCGGACGGGCTTCATAAATTACGCCAATAACTCCCAAAGGAACACGACGACGGCTCAATTGCAATCCATTATCCAATAATTGCCCATCCATCACTTGCCCGACAGGATCGGCCAAACGACAGACCTGACGCACATCATTAGCTATAGCATTTAAGCGCTCAGACGTCAGCAATAACCTATCGAGCAATGCGTCATTCATACCCTGTTCACGGGCTTGGTTCATGTCTTGCTGGTTGGCAGCAAGAATAACCTCACTTTCAGTCTCCAATAAATCAGCAATGTGATTCAATGCCTGATTTTTCTGGCTGGTACTTAACTGAGCCAATTGCCATGATGCTGCTTTGGCTGCTTTTCCCATCTGCTCTAGCATGGTGGAATCCTTTACTCACGATCAATTAAGATCTATCAATTATGATCAATTAACTTACGATCAAATCGTCACGGTGAACCGCAACAGCGCCATATTCATATCCCAGTATCTGGCTGATTTGCTGTGAATGATGACCTGCAATCAAACGTAAGGCGTCACTGTTGTAGCGGCAAACACCATGAGCCAAATCCTTGCCGGATAAGCTAAGAATGCGAATGACTTCACCACGGGAAAAATCACCTTTAACGTTTTTGATCCCTTTTGGTAACAATGAGCTGCCTTTTTCAAGGATGGCGGCTTCTGCGCCATGATCGACAATGATTTCTCCGGCAGGAGGTGCGCCAAAGATCCAGCGTTTACGATTTTCCAGCGGACTGGCTTGACCATGAAAACGTGTACCCACTGGTTTTCCTTGAATGACATCGGCAATAACATCTGGTTTATTGCCGGCCGCGATAATGACATCGATTCCTGCACGCCCGGCAACACCAGCAGCCTGAAGTTTTGTCGCCATTCCCCCTGTGCCCAAACCTGAAACACTGTCTCCGGCCATCATTTTCAATTCATCGCTGATGTCATGTACTTCAGAGATCAATTCTGCATCAGGATTGTTACGAGGATCAGCAGTATAAAGTCCTTCGATATCTGTCAGGAGCAATAATTTATCCGCACTGCCCAAAATAGCCGCCAACGCAGAAAGGTTATCATTGTCACCCACTTTAATCTCCGCTGTCGCAACGGCATCATTTTCATTAATAATGGGAACAATGTGGTTATCAAGCAATGCCTGAAGTGTATCTCTTGCATTCAAGAAGCGTTCACGATCTTCCAAGTCCGCACGGGTTAACAACATTTGCCCGACATGGATACCATAAATCGAGAAAAGCTGTTCCCATAATTGAATCAAGCGACTTTGCCCGACTGCTGCCAGCAACTGTTTTGACGCGATTGTAGCGGGCAGGTCAGGATATCCTAAATGCTCACGTCCGGCGGCAATCGCACCAGAAGTCACAATAATAATACGGTGGCCTTTTTCATGTTGTTGAGCACATTGGCGAACCAGTTCCACAATGTGAGCACGATTCAAACGACGAGAGCCACCAGTCAATACACTCGTCCCCAGTTTCACAACCAATGTTTGGCTGCCATTCATCATATTTCTGCCATTACAGTTATTTGAAAAAATAATTTGAAAAAGCAATATGCTTAAGAAAAGCACGCGCTTAAAAAGCCAATCTGTTTAAAAAATCGATATGTTTAAAAAACCTGTCGGTTCAAGAAAACAGTCCGCTTAAGAAAACAATATTTAGTTTTAACAGGAGAGAAGCGTTATGCCAACTGGCATAACGCAAAATTTAAAAAAAGCAGGCTTAAAACAGAGTCATGCTATCACTTGCGTCTGAAGAATGATCGTATTATCGGATGGGGTTAACGTAAGATTGAGCGTTTCAAAAGAATCAGCCAGACGTTTATGAAACGTCTGCAAGGTCGCCTCAAGATGCTCCAAATCAGCTTTTTTCTTGATACTCATGGCACGCCATTCACCATTTTTATCAAATAAGCCTATCTGATAGTTATAAATAAAACCTTGCTCCTGTGCCTCTAATTCCAACCACCATCCCCAGAATTCGCGTATTTCTGGCGCCGCTTTTGCACTGACACAAACTGCCAGACAGTCAAAGAAAAAATAACCGTTTTGGCATTTTAATTCACGTACATACGGCCCTAATGCAGAAAAACTCTTTAACAACTTATTTTTAGAATAACTTGCGGGCAAAGTCATACAAAGGTCTCCTTATATACAGGACACCTTTGTATCAAATGATTAAAAAATATCAAGTGATAAATTTTGTTTTATACAACTTTATCTTTCAACCATACACTTATTTCGTGTAACGCCTTATTGAAACCACTATAAACTGATGTAGCAGGAATAGCCCGTAATGAGCCATCCATTGATGACATGGCAATCAATTTTGAGTCTTTTCTTGGGCTGAAAATATCGTCTTCCCAATATACTGAAAACATTGGAACAGTGCAGCGCCTTCCCAACAATCCTTGATTTTTCAAGGAATAACAACGCAGCTCTGAACGTAGTCTCTCTTCATCAACGTGGTAAATACCCAATCGGCTAGCCAGCACATCAAGATACATTGACGGAATTTTCTGCTGCAATTTCTTATCTTGCAGTAATTCATGAACAATCGGGCCTACCACCGCAACCCCTTTAATAAGTTTTGGTTCCAGATAAGCAAGGCGAACAGCAATATTTGCACCAAAACGAAAACCAAATACACCAATACAGGTATGATCAATCCACGGTATGGTATTCAGTTGTTGCAGGATTTGTTGATGAAGCGTGCAGGTATCCTGTGTCAATGTAAATTTGGCTGAATAACCAACAGAAGGCATATCCACCGTCAACATGGCAAAACCGAGAGGCGCAAAATGCTCGCGGAATAACCGCCAACAATCGCTCTGTACATTATCAAGGCTGGTACAGACTAAGATCGTTGGGCAAGGCCCCTGAACATGGGAAGGAAGATGCAACAGTCCAGTGACATTTTTGCCTTCCTCCAAATGAAATTCCAGTTTTCTCAACTCATAATCAGAAAAGCGCGCAGCATTTTCATAGGCTTTATTAGCCAACACACTGGCTTGGTCGGCCAATTCATCACCACGCAAATGCGGATAAGCAGCAATACTGTAGAGCGTTGCAGCCTTTAACCAACATGTCCCTGCTTTCTCGGCCTCTTCAGCATGCAATGCTTCCTGTTGCCAGTGCATCGCCTGCTGCGACCACTCAAATGCCCAATTTCCTTTACGATAGCCGATCACAGTATCCAATAAATGGTCAGTACTGCGCTCGGCATCTGTTACGGCAATCCGGCTTAGAACATCTTGAATTTCAAGCGGACTGATTCCCCTCCAGATCCAGGCAAGCCAATTAATCATTCGATACCAACGCTCTTCGCCAAGCGTGCTATCACTGGCATTTATAGACTGTGGGCAAGTGTATTTTACCAGTGTAGAGGTTTCTGGATGCTTAAGCCGGGGCTTAAACAGCGACTCTGAAAGGTTTTGTTTAGTCATGACAAAAGAAAAATCTTACCGCTTATCACAAATAGGTGGAACGAACATGACTCCCATATCCCATGGCTGCTCAATCCATGTGTTTTGGGGAATATCAACAACATAATCATCCACAAGAGGACGACCAGCAGGTTTTGCGAAAATCGTTACAAAATGGGCTTTCGGATACATCGCACGAATGGCCTTTGCAGTGCTTCCGCTATCAACCAAATCATCAACAATGATAAAACCTTCACCGTCTCCTTCCGCTTTTTTCAATACATGCAACTCGCGCTGATTATCGTGATCATAGCTGGAAATACAGACAGTATCGACATGGCGGATTCCCAATTCACGTGCCAATAATGCTCCCGGTACAAGACCACCGCGGCTGACAGCAATAATACCTTTCCACTGTTCGACGGGAAGTAAACGTTGTGCCAATTGACGGGCATGTATTTGCAACATATCCCACGTTACAACATATTTTTTACTCATAAAATTTGATCCTGGAAACTAAAGAATATTTCAGAAAAGCGTTTTTTGCGGAAAAAAGGTTGCGCGGGATTATAGTGATTTGAACAGACAAAAACCAGTAAAAACAAGGTAAGGCCTCATTCTGACTGCGCATTGCAAATAATAAAATGGTATCCTCAAGCATGGCATGGGCATTGGGATAACGCAAGATGACAAAAGCGCCCTGATGTATCAAACATTACCATTTTCTCACCAAGATATATTTTCTCACCAAAGTGTAGTTACAGGAGATTCGCCGTGTCCGAATTATCAACCTTATCACCTCAGCCACTATGGGATATTTTTGCCCAAATTTGTTCCATTCCCCACCCGTCCTATCATGAAGAAGCGCTGGCATCCCATATTATTGAATGGGCAGAAGGCAAAGATTTTCATGTCGAGCGGGATGAAGTCGGTAATATTTTGATCAGAAAATCTGCTTCAAAAGGTATGGAAAATCGCAAGGCCGTCGTACTTCAGGCGCACCTTGATATGGTTCCACAGAAAAACAATGATACCCAACACGATTTCACAAAAGATCCCATCCGTCCTTATATTGATGGGGATTGGGTGACAGCCGATGGTACAACTCTGGGCTCTGATAATGGTATCGGTATGGCTTCCGCTCTGGCAGTGTTAGCGGATGAATCAGTCAAACACGGCCCATTGGAAGTTCTATTGACCATGACTGAAGAAGCAGGCATGGACGGTGCATTTGGCCTGAAATCCGGCTGGTTACAGGCTGATATTCTTATCAATACCGATTCAGAAGAAGAAGGCGAAATTTACATGGGCTGTGCCGGGGGTATTGATTTTGTCACAACCTTGCCATTGTCCCGTGAAGCTCTGCCAACTGGCTACAAGACTCTGGAACTCACTATTAAGGGATTGAAAGGGGGTCACTCTGGTGGTGATATCCATCTGGGGCTGGGCAACGCCAACAAATTATTGGCTCGCTTTCTGGCGGCACATGCAGATGAATTAGACTTGAAATTGATCCACCTGCAAGGGGGAACCCTGCGCAATGCCATTCCTCGTGAAGGTTCCAGTGTCATTGCAGTTCCTGCCGATAAACTTGAAAAACTGCACCAACTGAAAGATAGCTATCTGGAAATACTGAAAAACGAATATGCGGTTGTTGAAGCTAACCTTACCCTCTTACTGAATGAAATCGAAACATCATCGCAGGCGTTTACGGAAGATTGCCAGACTCGTTTCCTCTCCATCCTCAACACCATGCCTAACGGTGTTATCCGTATGAGTGATGTCGCCGAAGGTGTCGTAGAAACTTCTCTGAACGTCGGCGTTGTGACAATGGATGAAGAAAAAGTCGAAATTATTTGCCTGATTCGTTCGCTGATCGAAACTGGCAAATCTTATGTTGTTGAGATGCTGCATTCTCTGGCAAAACTGTCTGGTGCGAAAACAGTAGCCAGTGGCAGTTATCCGGGTTGGCAGCCTGATGCCAATTCCCCAGTGATGCATTTAGTTCGTGAAACTTACCAGCAACTTTTCGACAAGACGCCAAATATCATGGTGATCCACGCTGGTCTGGAATGTGGTCTGTTCAAAAAGCCATATCCTGACATGGACATGGTTTCCATCGGCCCAACCATTCGTGGTGCTCATTCTCCTGATGAAAAAGTTCACATTAAGAGCGTCGGTCAATATTGGCAGTTACTCACCGCGATTCTGAAGTCTATTCCGGTTAAAGAGTAATAAGCGCAATAAAAAGTAACCAAAAACTATATTGTCTCTCCCCTGTGATTTGCCGTAGGGGAGATTCAGTTTCCAGATTCCGTTTGCCTATTGACTGCACCTTTACCACTTCAACTTTACCACTCTAATAAAAGCTGACGTTCCAATTGTGGATTTTGCAGGGTGACATGCAACCCAACTAACCTGACCCCTCTCCCTGCTCTACGTGTTTCCCAGGCTTGCTTTGCAACCTGCATCAAATCAGATTTATCCAATAGAGGATGAGTATGCTCCTGTGTCGTCAATTGAAAATCATCAAATTTTAATTTGATCCCCTGACGGGCAATGCGCAGATTCGGTTTTACCTTTTCTAACCGTTTTTCCAACTCAGGATAAAGTTGTTCAATCAGCTCCACACACTCGTGCCATTCATGGATATCCTGCGCCAACGTTTTTTCCACCCCGACAGATTTACGCAAACGCTCTGGTGTAATTTGCCGCTCGTCAATACCGTGGCAGCGTTCCCAGAGTGATAAACCAAATTTGCCCAAACTTTTTATTAACGCCAGTTTATCGTAGTGTTGAACATCAGCGCAGGTTTCCAAACCCATGTCTGACAGGCGCTTGGCTGTAACTTTTCCGACGCCGGAAATTTTGCGTAATGGCAACGACTTAACAAAAATTTCTACCTGTTCAGGAGAAATAACATATTGACCATTCGGTTTATTGATATCAGACGCTATCTTGGCTAACCTGAACTTCGCTTAAGAAAGGAAAGAAAAAAAAGGAACTAAGCGCCTGAGGCACGATCAAAGTTTTTGCTTAGAAAACAAAATTGTGGGGATCCTCAGGCTATGACTACTTTAGAAGAACTTTTCTGTTGCGTCGATGATTTTTGCCAAAAATTTATTCCCCTTTGGGAACAACAGCTCATTGAGAATAATCAGCTCAAGCGTCATCGTGCCACTTCCCTGTCTCTCAGTGAGATAATGACGATCCTCATTTTATTTCACATGAGCCATTATCGTCACTTTAAAGCGTTTTATACTGAGCATGTGCAGCAATATCTCAACGCAGATTTCCCTGGTCTGGTCAGCTACAATCGAATAATTACATTGAAGAAAAGAGCCCTTATTCCGTTATGCGTTTTCCTTTCTTCACGTAAACAAAAATCACACGGCATTGCCTTTATCGATTCCACTAAAATCGCGGTTTGCCATAATCTGCGTATTGCTCGCCATCAAGTTTGCGGGTGTCGCCCAGCGAGGAAAAACCCGTACAGGCTGGTTCTATGGCTTTAAACTCCATCTGATTATTGATGACTGTGGTGAGATTTTATCCGTTAAATTAACACCGGGAAATGTTGACGATCGTCAGCCGGTAAAGGAATGAGTACAAGGTTTAACCGGGCATCTCTATGGTGACAAAGGCTATTTATCGCAAGTGTTATGCGATGAACTGAAGGAGGCAGGCATTACGCTGATCACGAATGTTCGCCGTAATATGAAAGCCAAATTTTTATCGCTTTGGGACAAGGCCATGTTAAGAAAACGGTTTTTGATAGAAACGGTGAATGACCAATTGAAAAATATTTCTCAGATAGAGCACTCAAGGCACCGAAGCGTAGTCGGCTTTTTACTGGAAATAGTATCAGGACTGATTGCTTATACATTCCAGCCGAAAAAGCCGAGCTTAGGTTTACGTGACCATGAAATTGCGATGCTTAAACAAAGTTGAGGTTATCTATTAATTTTTCAGGAAATTATTTTTTGAGTCAGTCAGAAGTTTTTACTGATTTACATGGCGGTAGTATAAATCCCTCATCAAACACTGGTTATGGAGAACCAAGTTTTTATTCATCGCGGTTTAGGCTAACAGAGATAAGAAAACAACATCTGTAATACTCCACATTATTGTATGGGTTATTCTGACGCGCTACGCTTGTCTTCTCCGGTTTACCAGACTAAAAATTACCCCGGTAAACCGGAGAGCTAAAAACACCTGCCAGAGAAAACTTTTTTGTTTACCCCCTCCCTATTAGAGAATTAGTAATAAAACTGTTCACCCTGTTCATCTTTGAATATTTTCATTTAAATTCATATCGTTAAAGGATGGTGACTTGGAGTCAAACTCATCACCACTCTCCATTCAACCGTTCACCTCAAATCTGAAAAAGGTGAACAGTGATGAAGACTTGTGAACAGTTTAAAAATAACTATTCACCCTATAATATATTGATATACCTGGTTTAAATTATAGAGTGAACAGTAGTGAACACTTTTTTATATTTCTTTGAAAAATATTTGTGATTAGATAAAGTTATTCTTCTAGCAGGCTATCTCTTGTTAGTTTCGGTAGCCACTCGATAGCGGTTTCAATATTCAGGTTCAGATTGCTGCGAATGCCCTGTTTGCTTTTCTTGCGCAGGTATTGCTGACCGTACTCTGCCAGTGCGCCCGACATGTCCATCCCGAAGCGGGTTACGGAAACGGGTTTGTTCAGGTTATTGCCTTTCATATAAGCAAGGTAGGCGTGATAGAGGTACTTACGGGGATTAAACGGCATAATTTCCGCATTACCGATTAACAGGCCGTCTGCTTCATCGAATGCAATCAGATAGCCACAAAAATCTACTAGTGAATCTGTGCAACGCTTGATATCCAGAGCTTCTTCTGACTTCTGTTGTTCTGCCAGTAAATGCCTTGCTGTTTGTGGATCAGCGAATCGATGTAGCAGATGCCGGATAATCACAGGCAATTCTGCTGCTATTTTTTCTCGTAACAAAGTATCTCGTTCATGCTCCGGCACGACTTCGGAAAAGTTGAAGATCACCCGACGCCGCGACACGCCACCACTGCGATCACTGAAACTCATGGCGTTATTGTTCACCGCCAATACCACCGCTGGAATACGGGTTGAATAAGGTTGTTTGTGCTTCGGATCGATGGCAACTTCATCCCCGCCTGTAATGGCTTTGATACCGGAACCATCGCCCACATAACGGGTCTGGTCTGGCAGGACAATCAACGAATATCGGGTGATATGGTGACGGTACAGCAAAATCCTGACGGAGTCAGGCTCACGGGTACTGATGAGACCGGGCAGCAGGTCGAGCTGACCTTGACGGTTCACACCTGGTTTGAGCGCTCCGGCCTGACGAAAGATTTTTATTCAAATGCGAAACAACTTTGCAAATCACTCGGTAGCCGGATTGCCTCCAAATATGCGCTGGAACAGCTCTATGAGGAATGGGGGAACTTTTATCTTTATGATGGCTGGACGCGGGAATTTTATGTGACCTCCACGGATTATCTGGCTGCCAGCTCCGGTTCAGCAGAGCATCAGGCGAAATGGGCGTTTTGGGCAGAAACAGACCGGTGGATGCGAAATAGTTGGGCTACGACGGCATTTGCGTGTGGTAAGCAGCAGTACTGAATAGCGTGTTCCATTATTTTACCTATAAGAGAAATGAGCGGCTGTTTGGGCAGTCAATTGAAACGCCGCTATTTTTTCTTCGTTTTGAATGCCTTTTCTTGGATACGGCATTACATCCAGTGGTGATCCTGATTCAGACACAGGTTCCCCTCCCCAAAAAAATTATTATCACTTCAAGTAGTTATCTCTTTGGGACAACAAGTTTTCTCGAGCAATCCGTCTCCATGCATGACGTTTTTCTCATCCCTGAACTGACAGGTATCGATCGATTGGGTGTTCTTAACGGGTTATTCGCCCTCACTAATGAAAAAGTTAGTTAAATATAAATAAATATTGGTTATTATGATGGAAAGAGATATTTAACTTATATAAATAACATATTAATACTGCTCATGGTAACGCTATAATAAAACAAATTTAACGGTATAATAAAAAATATTATTCAATATAAAAATATTACACCGAAATAAAATCGTGAGGTTATATTCCATATTGGTAAAAGTGTGTTGATTATCACATTTTAATGTAATTGATAATTCCAATTCCATTTGCAAAATAAAATTAAGGCAGAAGAAAAGACAAATGCTAAAAATAATGCAGTTACAATGCAATCAATTGTTTTTTATGGAAATAAATCAGAATAAAATATGGTTACCGCGCTAAGTATTTTAAAATTCCGTTAATTGGTTATTTTTCAGGTAAAAATTTAAGAGTAAAATCACATTTTTAACGATAAATAATATATCATTAAGTTTTCGATCGCTTTCTCACTACCAGCATAATGTATAAAAATACGCTTTACTGTCAGTAATCAATGGAATAAAAACAACTATGTTTAAAAACAATAAAGGGCATAATATGAGAAAAATGGATAATCTGGAGTTTAGAATATTACAACTTCTCAGGAAAAATCCGTTTCTCGCCCAAAAAGAAATCGCTGATATTATTGGCATTAGTCGTTCAAGCGTCGCAGGATATATCCTTAACCTACAAAAAAAAGGGCATATAAAAGGAAAAGGATACATTTTTTCCAGTGGAAATTATGCCGTGACGGTGGGGGCTTCCAACATGGATATTACCAGCTTCGCTTCGACTGAATTATTAAAGAAAGATTCCAACCCAGGGAAAACAAAATATACGCTAGGTGGTGTTGCCCGAAATGTGGCGCATAACATTGCCGCGTTAAAGAATGACAGCTATTTAATTTCTGTTTTTGGTGATGATTCATATGGAAAAAGACTGTTTAGAGAAACCCGGTTAGCCAGTGTTGATCTTAGCCATTCTCATAAACTCAATGATGAAAGAACTTCGATTTATCATTCAATAGTGGATAGTCATGGTGAACCGCACACCTCCGTGAGTGATATGGATATTTTGAAAAAACTCACGCCTGAGTTGCTAAATAAATCTAAAGCGCTCATTGAGCGGGCAGGCATATTGAGTATCGATTGCAATTTGAGAGAGGATGCTCTGGAATGGTTATTTAAAAACTCTGGTAACGTGCCCATATTTGTTAATCCTGTCTCGTCATATAAGGCGGGTATAGTACGTAACTGGCTATCCTATATTCATACTATCAGACCCAACCGGCTGGAAGCAGAAAAAATCAGTGGCATTAAAATTAACTCAATAAAAGAGGCTAAGTGGGTCACATCATGGTTTCATGAACAAGGAGTTCAGCGGGTAGTTTTAAGTATGGGCGCTGACGGTGTTTACTACAGTGAGTTAGATTATATATCGGGTCACTCTCCGGCATTTCCTGTTGATATTGTCAATAACACGGGCTCCGGTGATGCAATGATGGCGGGATTAGTGCATTGCGCGTTAGCCGGTATGGATTTTAAGGAAAGTGTCTATTTCGCCCAACGCTGTGCTGCACTTGTCCTGTCTGCTGAATTAACACATTCACTCACCCTGTCGCCATTTGCTGTTGATAAATTATTGCTATTAGATCCAATAACAATGATGAATAACCCATAAATATCATAAAAATAAAAAATGAGAATGTGAGTATTGTGGCTAGGGCCGGGCTGGACCCGGCATTTTTTTCAATGTCTATTTATATAAATGTTGATATCCGATTGAATCAAATTCAATCGTCATGCGGAAGGAATGGGGAGTGAGCTTAAAACTGGCAAATAAGTCCGGTATGGACACAATTTTGCAGGTAATTATCCCAAAAGCCTTGAGGATAACGCACTAAGTCGCTGTCTAAGACCGTTGGTTTTTGCCAGCGAAAATGATCGAATCCTGCTTTTTTAAGCGCTTTTTCATAACTCTCACGGCTCCAACGATAAAACGTGAAAGGGCTTGGGGGGGTTGACAGAAATTCGGCCTGGTGACGGAAGCCATTTTTCCAGGGCTCTTCGCTCAAAATCTTAAAACCATAATTCTCACAGTTTCCGCTTTCTAACCGATAATCAGGTGATGCCATATAAGCAATTAATTTGCCGGAAGGTTTCAAATGCTCAGCGGCTGCCTGAAACATCGTTTCCAGTTCTTCTGTGGATTCTGCATAGTGGAATAAAAAAGCGGCAATAACGATATCAAATTTTTCCTCTAATTTCATTTCACATACATTTTGTACATGGAACTCAATATTATCACCATACAGTTTTGACTTGATTTTAGCGAGTTCAATCATTTTTTCAGAGATATCGACGCCAACCACTTTTGAAGCTCCGCGGTGGTGCAATTCCCGCCCAAAATAACCATACCCGCAAGCTAGATCCAGAACTGACTTTCCTTGTATCTCACCGACCATGTTGAGTATATCCCGAAGTTCAGACTGTCGCTGGGCTACCGTATTAGAAAACTGTTCGTAATGTTCTCCAATTGAATCATAGCTTGCTTGCTCTTCCATTATTATGGCTCCTGATAAAAAATAGAATAAGGGTACTATTTTATAAAGATAAAATATCATGAAATAATTAGATATAATTATTTTTGTAACGTGATTAATTTTACACGATAAACAATCTGTTTGAATTAAATCAGGAATAATCAGATGTTGCTATATTCAAGAGCAGTGCCCAATTTTAAGCAGAGAACCCCCTGTCTGCGATGAAAACTGAGGATAAAAAATAGGAAGCTCTCCGTTGGAGAACCTATTTTTTCAACCAGAAATCAGCAGATACTTTCTAACTACTCAGTTAAGCCACCGTCAAGGCGCATTTCCCCGAACAGCCTCAAATGGAGTTAGCTGGCGAGAAAATGTAACATCTATATTTTGTGCCACCGTGAACGATTCGGCACACGGGATATGTTTGTCTATAAGTTTTCACTGCGTTATGCTCGGTTTAAACAAACAATTTGAGGCTAATGTAAGCGCTGATGTGGATATCAAACTGAAAAAGCCCATCAAGCGTAAGTTGATCGAACAGGAATGGGATCAAATTCAGCTAGATTTTATTGATGAATTCCCATCTTCCTCCGTGAGGAGCGGGAGTTCATAACATCAACTTTGTTGCAGCTAATACTGCGGGCAGCAAAATCACGACTTTTTGCATACTGTCTGCCATCACCCAACTGGGAAGAAAGTAAGCTGGCCGTGATGAGACCAACGCCAGGGATCGACATGAAACGCTGAGTTGCGTCATCTGTTGTTATTGTTTGTTTTAACTCAGCTGCCAACCCGGCTATTTGTTCCACAAGGTAAAGATAATGGGCATGGAGTCGTATCAACAAGCGGAGCAGATAATCCGGGAGTTCATGCTTTGCCAATACTAAAGATAAGCGCTTCATAACAGCCTCTCCCCTCGGTAAGCTAATCCCGAACTCCAGCAAGAGACTCTGCACCTGGTTAGTTGTTTTGACTTTATCCCTGATCAGTGACCCCCTAACCCGATGTAATGCACGCATTGTCTGTTGCGCTGCCGTTTTGGGTTGAACAAAACGCATTGAAGGACGTGATGCTGCCTCGCATATCGCTCCGGCATCAATAAAATCATTTTTATTGCTTTTAACGAAAGGTCGGACAAATTGAGGAGAAATTAATTTAGCTTCATGTCTTAAATCAACGATCCGTCTTGCCATGAAATGGGCACCAGCACAAGCCTCCATCACAACGGTTGCAGAGGAACACCCGGCTAAAAATTCCATCAGCTTAGTTTGTGTAAACTTTTTATGCAGAAGAGCTTTCCCTGATTTATCCTGACAGTAGATATGAAAAGAATGCCTGCCAAGATCGATACCGATAAGTGCCATGTGATTCATGATGATGGCCTCATGTAAAAGAAATCACCTTGCCAACTTACGCCTACAGGGTGGAGTGGCCATCTTGTATCTTTAATCTGGTAACGATCACTGTCGGACGGTGATCCTGATTTAACCCGAATACTTTTACACTTTATAATGGTATTATCCGGCAGGATTAGTACGTTATTGGCCTGATCTTTCTATAGATACAGGCCAAACCGGAAGATAAATAGTCTTCTGACGCTTTATCACATGATTTTTTCATTTTGAAGATGGCTCATGCTCATAAACACTTCGCATAAACTCACATTTTTAGGCACAATGGCACTGATATCATATTTTGGGGAACGAAAAAGAAAGGGAAAAAGATCCTGGCCATTTTCCAGTTTTCTTGTCTTATCGAGTGATTCAAAGTAGTTGTAGATCTCCGATACCACTTTTTTATTTATTTCACTTTTAATAAAATTATTTCTCTGATAGGGATTTTCATCGTCTCCATAGTACAATTCACGCAAATAAAGAATATCTTTTTCTCCGTCTTCATACATTGAAGAGGTGACTAAGGCCATAATTTCATCCGTGCGGTCTTTCTTAACGCAGGTAAAAAAATCATTAATGCACTGCTGTAACTGAGGTGTGCATTTTCCTTGTGGCTTTGGCCGTTTTATGTCTTCAAAAGTGGACTGTTCTTCCGACATTTTTAACATATCCGTCATGATATTTTTAAATTCTTTCGGGCATTGCGTCTGTTTCACTTCCACATAAACACAGCGGCCAAAATGACTGGAATTGTTTGTGTAATTGTATTTTCTGATAGTCAGAACATATATTCCCGGTGGCGGTTCACACCCTTTTATGTCGGTGGATTCATAGGCGAACTTGAAATAAATACCGTTTTTGTTGTTATAGCCGATCAGTTTTCCCGCTGCCGCAAAATCGGCGACAGTGCATCCAAAATCGCAATAAAAGGGGATCTCGCCATTAATAAGAAGAAACCAGCCTTCTGGAATGGTTATTCCGTTTTGCATTGGATTTATCATGTATTGTCTCCCTTTTCAAAATAGATAATTGTGGTCAGCGTGTATCAGTCGGCGTTGCCGCCTGCCTGCCTTTTTCCGGCAGGGAGTGCCCCTACTGCAACTTCGTCAGGTGTTTTTTCATTGACAGGGGGTCATTTTCCTTATTTTCATGGGACTTCTGCTGTTTTCCTCCCAGTTTCTCCTGACTTACGCCATCCGATAGCCGGGCAACAGGCCAAGCCCGCTATTTATGCGTGTCCTTTTTGTTCATTATGATCGGATGCTAACTGTTTTATCGGCATATTTTTCATTTGATTCATAATCAATTTCGTCTGCCAGTCAATCCGGGCTGTTATTACATGGGTACCCGGAAATGTCATGCAGAGAATATCGGTGTTATCGGCATTAAGGGAACCACTTAACCGACCGGTGTGTTTATTTTCATTTTCGGAAAATCAGTTACGGGCTGACTTTTACTGTGGCTTTCTTCACGCTGGTCTGAGGGGTTGCAACAGAGGTGGAGAGGATGAAAAAACCGTATTTAGTGTGTTTGCTGGGATGGAGTGTGACAGGGAGTGCGGGGACAGTGGTGTATACTGACAGTCAGCACCCGCCGATAAATCTGACGCCGGACAGTCACGTGGTCTGGCTGGATAAGGCTGAACAACAGCAAAAGCAAATCTTCGCCCACCTTCCCACCGATCCCCAGCAAGCCTCGATTCAGGCACAGGCGATGCTGCAATCACCTCAATGGCGCCAGCAGGAACAACAACTGATAAATGCTTACCGTGCTGTGGTACAAGCATGGCAATTAGGCGTGCAAAAGTATCCGGCCGTGGTTTTTGATGATAGGGATGTGGTGTATGGCACCGCGGATGTGGCAAAAGCCCATGCGCTCAGGGAGCAACATCAGCCATGAGTCTTCAACGTGTGACGTTTCCTGCACTCATCACCCTGATAGCGGCATTTACTCCGGTTACACAAGCTTCAATCAACACCGCCCAGATTGTCACCAGCAGTCTTTCGCCATCCTGTATTCAGTGGCGGGTCAGTGGTATCTGTTACTGGCTGCTCTGTGGCTTGCACGGCTGTACCGTGAAAACATCGGTTAAGGTCACCCATTATCCAAGGGGCTGACACAGGCGGCAGTGGCCTCCATTCCCTGCCGGCCGGATCTGCGGCAACTGCGCTTTGAAGTGCAGCACACCCGCATCAGTAACCCGGCTCTGGCGGCGGAGTTGCAGGATTTTACCCACGATTGCTATGCCTTAGCGCTTTATCAGTGGAAACAACGCGATCAGGAGCACACCACCGATCCGATTATCCTGAATGATATCGGCTGGCTGGGCAGCCGCACGTTTTTAGCCGGGGATTACCAGACGTTGCAATCGCGCACCCCCCGGGCGGATTTTCCGTGGCAGGAGAGCCGGGACAACGGGCGGCCTTATACCGGGCCGAACGGTTACCCGACCTGTAAAGCCTGGTGGTCAGCCGCTCAAACCGGCCTGAAAGACCGGGTACTGGCGCAGGCCGATCCGGGGTTGTGGTTGCGCCTGTCAGCAACACTGAAAATCTTGGGGAAAAACACACCGGCTTATCAGGAAGCGGTGATTCGTCGTCTGGTTAGTCCGGTGAACCTGACGGTTTCTCAGGAGGGTTATGTCTATGCAGGCTATGGCGGCAATGCCGACCCTACCTTGTTGGATGGCGCTAACCGCATCGGGACTTCCGCAGGGGCGTTGTTAGGGGGATTACTCAGTATGCCGATGTTCGATGCGGTACGACAGGCACTGCCGATGATGCAGGCGGTAATTTTGATGGCGTTGTATATCTTAATCCCTTTAATTCTGTTGTTTGCCGCGTATGAGTTTAAGACCGTCTTCACGCTGACGTTTGTGATTTTTGCGCTGAATTTCCTGACCTTCTGGTGGGAAACTGCCCGCTGGCTGGACAGTTATTTGCTGGAAGCCCTGTACGGCTCAGACACCCACAGCCTGTTTAATCTGGCGGGTATTCAGAATACCTCGGACGATTTAATCATGGGGCTGGTGATGGGCACACTGTTTATCGTCCTGCCGATGGTCTGGCTGGGCGCATTAGCGTGGGCCGGTGTCCGCATGGGCGATATGGCAGGCATGATGAGCCAGGGCGTAGGGCAGGTCAGGCAATCAACCGGGATGTTCGGGCAGCTGGTGATGCAGAAGATGATGTCAAAAGGAAAGTAGGCAAATTAAGCGTTTAAAATCGAGGGGATAGGCCGCTATCCCTTAAGTTGGGTTTGAATGTAATATTTTCCTTTATTTCATTCTATCAATAATGGTTCTGATAAGTCCTCAAGAGAAATTAATTGCAAATTGGTCACCATAACCAGCTAATAATGTATTGATCTCATATTCCATTGTTTCCTGAGTCCAGGTGATAAAACGTCGCCAGTGGTATTTAGCCTCCCTCCAGACGATTTCAATCAGATTCAGTTCTGGGCTGTAGGCGGGAAGGTAAAGTAAAAACAGGTTGTGCTCTCGTAACCAGCGATTTTTAATTTTTTCATCGATCCCGTGATGGATAGGCGCATTATCTAACACGACAACTGTCAGGCGATGATCGCCTTGTTGGGCAATCTGCGCTAAAAAGTCAATGACATTACTCCGTGTGACACTGCTTGATATTATCTGATAAAACAGCGTGTTATCAGTGTAATTTAGCGCACCTAGCACTGACCGTCTGACAGAACTTTGAGGCTCTGCTTCATGGGGCTGACCTCGTGGACTCCATCCATATTGGACCGGTGGGGAGGCAGAAAAACCCGCCTCATCAAAATAGACCAGACGGTAATGACCTGACCGTGCGCCCGTCTTCATTTTATTCAACAAGGCGGCTTTTTCAGCAAATTCCGCTTCATTGCGTTTTTTTTAAAGACAAGCGAGCTCGCTTATAGGTTAATCCTTGTCTTTTCAGGGTATTAGCCAGCGTCTCCAGCGTACAGGGCAAAGAACCATGCTTATCCTCAACTTTCTGTGCGATTCGGGCTAGCGTCAGAGATTCTGCGCGAGCGGATTCGACCGCGGTGGCAATCATCTCCGGTGTCATGGCGGGATATCGACCACCGACATGGCCCCCTAATAATCCCGCTATCCCTGAATCATGCCAGGCGTGAACCCAGTCATAGATAACTCTGAGACTACATCCTATCTCATCGGCGATCTGACGGGGTTTGAGGCCTCTGGCAAGCATGAGTAACCCCGTTCCTCGCGTACGGATGTCCCGATGTCTGTGATTCAAAGCCAGTTGTTGTAATGTAATACGTTCAGGTTCAGACAGTGTGATATTCGATTTCATAGGAATAGGGGGTAAGTCATCGGATTACCGATTATAGCATCAATGCAGATAGTTTATCTGATCAACTTAATTTAAATAAGTTATGTTGTTACGTTAATGTTTTAATTCATACCCTTCTTTGATTCGGATTTTATATTCACATAAATAATCCAATGCTTATGAACCCCATCACAAAAGCGTCAATGATTGAGTGCCATTTGATTCAAGATGGATTATATTTAACGCGCTATAATGACATTGTTTATATCGATATCCTCTTTGGGGGAGTAGACGATATTTAATATAGAAGCCTCAGGGGTCGTAGCCCTTGAGGCTTTGCTATTTATTACACTGAAAATTAAATGAGTTTAACCCATTTTTAAAGCAACTTGGATTCGCATGATAAGTGCAATTTCTGAAAAAGGCGGTCAGTTGCTATAGTAGGCATCTTTCTCGCCAAAGGAAAATGCACTATGACCTATAAACAACTGACCGAAT
>NZ_JBBMXH010000055.1:0-29499 GCF_037996725.1 Xenorhabdus entomophaga | reverse complement strand
CTCCGTGTCGATGCGCCCATGCAGCTTTCTGTCTTCCGTGTCCCGTGCCGCCTGTTCTCCTGCGATCAGTTGGTCAGTGCGGGTGTTGCTGTCGGTGATGGCCTGTGTGCGGGTTGCCTGCTCCGTGTCGATGCGCCCATGCAGCTTTCTGTCTTCCGCGTCCCGTGCCGCCTGTTCGCTGGCTATCAGCCCGTCAGTACGTTTGTTGCTGTCGGTGATGGCCTGTGTGCGGGTTGCCTGCTCCGTGTCGATGCGCCCATGCAGCTTTCTGTCTTCCGTGTCCCGTGCCGCCTGTTCTCCTGCGATCAGTTGGTCAGTGCGGGTGTTGCTGTCGGTGATGGCCTGTGTGCGTTCATTGCGCTCAACGCTGAGGCCAGATGCCAAGTTTCTATTGGTTGCATCAATGTTGCCCTGCAATTTTTTGTTCGCCGCGTCCCGTGCCGCCTGTTCTCCTGCGATCAGTTGGTCAGTGCGGGTGTTGCTGGCAGTAATGGCCTGTGTGCGTTCATTGCGCTCAACGCTGAGGCCAGATGCCAAGTTTCTATTGGTTGCATCAATGTTGCCCTGCAATTTTTTGTTCGCCGCGTCCCGCGTCGTCCGTTCGCCTGCGATCAGTTGGTCAGTGCGGGTGTTGCTGGCAGTAATGGCCTGTGTGCGTTCGCCCCGTTCTGCATCAATGCGACTATTTAATTGAGAGTCTGCATTTTCTCTAGCTGATTTTTCACCATTAAACAAATTAGTTGCATGAGATTTTGATCGCGCTTCACTATCTACCAGTTGTTTAAAATTGGTCGCATCAGTATTTCCTGTTCCGTTCGCAACATTTGTCAGAATTTTTTCAGAACCGGCTTTACCAAATGAAACAGAATTTTCTCTATCGGTTTGTGATTCAAAACCAATAGCAATCGAATTGTTATGATTCGCCTCTGCGTGATTACCCAACGTAACGGTCGCCTTCCCAAATGATTTTGCTTTTTCACCTATAGCAACAGATTCCCAACCGTCAGCACGAGAATCACCACCATATGCCGTGGCAAATTCACCTCTCGCGCTTGAACTGTAACCCGTAGATGTTTTTAAATGAGCAGACGCTAACGCTTGAGTTGATAATACAGTAGTGACCAAAACAGATAAAATTGCTAAATTAAACGGTGTAGTTTTCATATTAAATTTTTCTCATCATTAATTTGCATGTAACTGCTAACAACTAATCTGTCCACTTTCCGCTGGCGTTATTCCATCCAGTGATAGACTCTTTTTTAATCCATTCAGGATTACCCTCATAACGAAGCGTTCTATTTAAATCAGTCCATTCATGGTTGATATACGCGCGACAATAATTTGGCAGTTCGTTTTTAATACGGTAATAGGTTTCATTCCAACAATTTGGATCTTTTCCACCTGAACATTTTCTAACCTTTTTTTCTTCATAGAGAAATTTATTTAAATATGCGGCATCACAACGCCCTGCACCGTTAGCAATAGCATTAACTAACTCAGGCATACCCGCATCACTTGATGCGGGGCAAAGCTGTAAGAAGTCTTTTCTTGCGCTAACCGTATCTGACCAGAATTTTTTATTTATACCGAAGTAACGAGCCAGTGATGGTGCACATTCACTAGGTCTTGTTCCCGATGAAAGACAAAGTGTTGCTTCGCAAGCAAGACCAACATCACCTGTTAAAACATTTTCATCCGCTTGACTCATTATCGGTAATAAAGCCAGCAGAAAGCAGATAGGTTTATTTTTCATTCATTACATCCCTTACAAAATCAATGTGAGTATAATTTTCAGGAAAATTAGGCTGACTTACCCAAATTACATTTGCGGCAGCGCCTAAATTAATTAATGCTTGTTTTGAATTCTCAAACTTTTCTTTATGTTTAGTGTGAATGTAAATTTTATTTGCGTTACCCAACGCATAATAAAATTCGATAGTATCGGTATTAGCATTCAAACGGCTGTTAATAGAATATTTCCATACTTCATTACTTTTAGATGGAATTATTGTTTTAATTCCTTTCACCATAGGGAACTGACCGTTAATTAAATTGATTTTTCCAGAATCAAAATCAATCGGCGTAGGTTTTGGTGGTGTACCTGAGCAACCAACAATAGCCATTGAAAACATTACAACTAAAAATTTATTCATTTTTTATCCTTATATACAGTTTTCTAAATCGGGAACATCATCAATTGCCAAAAAACCATTAGCGACAATCTCATGTTCAAAAACATCTTGTGACGGCATTACATATTTTCCTTTTCTCTTAACGAAATAAGATGCAACCATTGGCGATACTTTCATAAAATCACCATAGAAATATTCATCCTGATAATAAAACGCTTTATGACATCTGATAGGGTTTTCGCCTTTCATTGAAAGTATCTCTTCCTCAAATGCCAACGTAAGCAACTCATTTGATGTAATTAGCGGGCGCTCAATTAAACTTTCAGATTCTGAGCGAGAAAGCCCGACACGGCTTGTACTCTTACTTTTTGAATCTAACGTAACAGTCTTAGTACCCATTGCGTCAGAAAGCTCTTTTGCATCTTTAACATCAGATGCTGAATACACGATTTTACAAGGCGCGCTGGCTAAAAGCGTTTTACTACCGGCATAGCTGTAAATTTCTTCTAATTGTGAGCCAACTTGATAAACAATAAGCAGTTTTAATTTATACCCAGCAATCAGACCAGATTTACTTTTAATGTATTCCACTGCACCAATTGACGGAAACTCATCAAGTAAGAAAAGACAATCATGTTTGATTTCAGGATCATCAGTTGGCATTTTTTCAATATTAACTTGTATCGCCAATTGGAAAAATATATTGGTAATTTTTTCTGCTAATCTTGCGTTATCACCAGATACACAGAAATAAATTGTCATTCTCTCTTTTCTGACTAGTCTTAAATCAAAATCATTTCCATCCGTGGCAGCTGCAACGTTCGGGTTGGCAAAAGGTGATAATCCATTTAAAAAATTACTTTCAACCTGAGCTTTTGTTTTATCTTCCATCTTAACAAAAGCATGTAATCCTGAAATCCCGATATCAATCAGCTTCTTAAAATTACCATTATAATCACTACGGATATCATTTAGAAAATTAAGCAAATCCTCCGGCTGCGTCCGATCATAAAGCTGATTGATTTTTGACATTGAAAAAATAGGTTCAATATCCAAACTTTTTATTCGTTGAATATCTTTTTCAATTAAAAAATAATGGGTGATAGCCATTGCTTTTAACAGACCTCCCGCAGTTTTATTAAGATAACTTCCTGCATCAGCACCATCTGTTTTATACGGATAGATAATCAATGCAATATTTTCTAGCTGATTAAACCCCTCACTTGTACCCATGTTGACATAATACAAAGGGTTAAATCTGTGTGTCCGTGGGCTGAACGGGTCAAATTTAAAAACTTTTTGTTGTAAAAGTACCTTTCTGACTAAGCTGGTAATATTAAAACATTCGCGCTTAGGATCGAGAATTATCACACTCCACCAATATTTTAATAAATTAGGTATAACTATACCCGCTCCTTTACCAGCCCGCGTCCCGGCTCCCATTGCACTAAATGCAGCACCAACATATCGAATTAATTTTTTTTCTTTAAGCCCTACAATGATACCTTTCTTTTCCTCACCTCCTATTGTAAAACTTTTTGATTTCCTTATATCTTGCATGTTTGCAAATTTTGCATCACCAAAGATATTTTTCTTATCTTCGTTCAATTTTACCAATGCCAGAATCGGCAAAATTAAAGAGATAAAAAAACCGACAACAATTGATAGGTAAGCTATAGTTTTTATCTCAACCATAACATCACTATTAAACAAACTGGAATTGAAAGCAGATATATTATATCCATCAAATATTTTAAATATTGCCTTTAAGGGTTTTATTCCTTTTATCTGATTAAAATAAAGACCAATAAAAATAGCGGAGCCAATTAAATAAGCAGTGCATAAAGTGATTATCCCCATGAATACGGATTGTGGGCGATTAAACATTTTCATTATCAACATCCTTATAGTAAATCTCATTGAGATAGCGAACACGCCCCTCACGGTTTACCTGCAAAATAATATCAATGCTTTCGAGCACTTTTTTCTTGAGAACGTCATACGGTAAATTATGACACTCTGTATTTTGATAACAGCGCTCTACCAAACCCTCGATGGCTTCACGGACACTACCTGCATGAATTGATGTCATACTGCCGTTATGACCGGAACCTACGATTTTAATAAAATCCCATGCTTCACCGCCCCTGACTTCTGCAAGCAAAATACGATCAGGTTTCATCCTGTAACAAGATTTAACCAATGTACCAGCGGTAATGATTGCATTTACACTAGTACCAGCCTCAGACGGATAAAACAAATGCACATAATTTTTATGAATATAAAATTTTATTTCTTCGGTGTCTTCAATAGTCATTAACCGTATATCAAGAGGAATAAAATCTATCAGGCTTTTCATATAAGTTGTTTTACCTGATCCGGTTCCTCCTGCTATAACTACTGTTTTACCTGCCTTAACAGCCAACTCCAAAAATTCAGATATTTTTTTACCTTGATATAGTTTTTTTAATTCATCATTTACATTTTTCTTTTTTTCACCTGTCGATACATAGCGATAGAAACCGTTTTGTACATATTCAGAATGTGGAATCTGCCTTATTGATGGTTTCCTTATAGTGATAGAAACTGTTTTCGGCTCACAGGCAGGCGGAAAAACAACTTGTACACGTTCACCAGATTCCAGTGTTGCCGAAAGCATGGGTTTTACTTCGCTAATTTCATCCTTTTTAAAGGACGCAAGAGTACGGGAAAACCGCTGGCAAAAATCAAGGGTCACAGCATCATCTTTATGAGACACCCATTCCCCGTTAATTTCCGTCCATACTTCGTGTGGACGGTTTACAGCTATTTCAGTTAAACCCTCTGTATCAAGATATTTTTGAAAGACAGCACGTTTATAATGATCGAGAGATTTGTTAGTAATAATTGAAATAGGAGCCGCCATAATTATTTTGCCTTTAATTCATATACATCAGAAAAATCAATATCATCACCAACCAAAATCCCGATAACATCACCCTGATTTCTGTACATTGTCGGCGGTATGTTTATTGAATTTTCTAACGCGACTTTTGCCATGTCCGCCAGTGATTGACGGGAATTTTCTGTATAGTCAGTATTCCGGTCTTTTTTACCAGCCTGATCAGCAGCAGCAGCGGCAACGTCCTGAACCATACTCAACATCATTGCCCCCCCAAAGCGATCCCAAAAATGGCTGTCAATCCAACCACCGATACCGCCCTCACCTAATGCGCCGCTTGCTGCTGTGTTACTCAATACTATTTTTTTAAAGTCCGGCGTTCTCAACTGATCCCAAATGATAAAAATACGCCCCTGACCATGCCGTAACATACCCGCTTGATAATGACCAAAGGCTTTAGTGCCTTTTTCCATCAATTTAACATTGTGGTTAGCACTCCAGACATCTGCTGTAATTACACAATTAATCTGCCCTGCTACATCTGAAACAAATCGGGTAGTTAACGCACACGGAATAACCTGATTGGCTTCGATGTATAAATTAGGATCAAGTGTTATTGATGTAACTTTCATGCCTGAATCTTTACTAACTTTATTATCCTTTTCAGATTTATTGCTTTCACTGGGAACACTGTTATCCTGTCTGCTTTCATTTTTGGCAGATGAATTTGTGTTACCTGTGTTTCCAGAACCCGTTATTGGTATTGATAAATATTTTTGAAAACCACTGTTACTAGGTTTTTCACTATTACCAGCGGAACCATCATTCTTTCCAGACTTAGCATTGCCGGAGTCTGTTTTTTTATCACTAACTGTAATTACAGTATTTTCAATAGGGTCAAAATTACGACCTAAATCAGTTCTCGCTTTTACGTTTTGAGATTGATTATCGTTAGCAGTTTTCACCTCTTCTTGATGTTCTTCTTTAAAGAAATTTTGGTAAATTTTTAAACCTAAAATTCCTAATATAAGCAAAGCAGCCAGAGAAAAAAGCGCATTAGTTTTAAATTTATTATTTTTCTTTTTTTTCCCACCGATGCTATGCGGCTGAGAATTAATTAAACCAGACTTGTTAGCTTCTTCAATCAAATCGTCAGTATTTTTTATTTCAGTCATTTTTTAATCTCCGCACGTTCAACTGATTCAGATAGTGTGTTATGCTGACTGGAAATTATTTTCCCGAAAGATTGATTTTCTATACCGACAACACTATTCCCATACCTGAGCACAAATTTATCATTGACAGAATGAAGAACCATTACGCGATATTTTCCTTTAACTTCAACGTTAAAAGATAATGATTGTTCTTCATTATTTCTGAAAGCAAACGCCGCCGGAAATGTTTTGTTTGCGTTAAAACCTAAATAGGTAAAAACACCATTATCATAAGCAAAATCAGGAGTTATTTTTCTGCTATCATATTTTTCATTAACACGCATTGAATAATCCCAATTCTTAGGGGCATTTGCCTTTTCAAAACTTTGAGCAATCCGTTTTTTATTATTTTCTTCTTCCACTTGTTTTTGAGCGATTAACATATCCTCTCTTTGTTTTTTCGCTTCCTCCTGAGGATATTTGTACTGAACAACATAAGCCGGTTGATTTTTATCACCCTCTCCAATTAAAACCAAATCAAAACTATAAATACGCTTTGTTGTTCTGACCAACAAGTTACTATCCCATTCCTTAACCAATGGCTGAAAAACTCGTTTTGTTGTTCCTCCCTCACCATTATCTATCGCCTGAGCAACCGGACGGGGGAAAATATAAACAACGTTATCCTCACTGTTAGCATTCCATCCCTCATTAAATCCGGCTTTAGCGCTTATTACGGCTTCACCGGTATCAAAAACAATTGTGGTTAAAAAACCGACTTTAGATTTAATCACCGTTGTATTTGACGCATTATAAGAAACACTCTGCATCCTTTTATCGTACTGTGATGATTGAGGAATAGCAGCGGCATAACTTAATACAGGGAATAACAAACAAGCTATTAATAATTTTTTCATCATTCCCCCCTGATTTCTTTTGCTACATCAAAACTAGTCACAGTAAATCCTAATGGATTTAAATCACGCTCTGCACTTGAATAACTTTTCTGTAAATTAAAGCGATAAGTTACCCTTGCCGTCCAATACTCCGTATAGCTCTGCCCTGTTTTAAAGTTACGAGTGATCTTTTTAAACCTCAGTGTCGCCAGTTTATCCGGCACGGTAGCATCAGAAATAATATTAGAAATAATATCAACGATCACACCGGCGCTATTATTCATATAAACTTTGTCCGGTGCCTGTGGGCTTTCAAAAAGCCTCAAGTAAGCGTCTTTTACCGAGTTTGCGCTATAAATCTGAATAGTTTCATAATCAGATTGTAATGATGAGTAGTTATACCCCTCTCTTAATTTAATATACCGGTCAACAAAATAACGCCCTAACGCTTCCGTTTGTAGAATCTTTTCTTGTTTAATATCGGTGATTAATTCCGCGCGTCCAGTTGTGTTATCTACACTGACAACTTTTAACTCAACCGTTTTCAACGGGGATAACATTGCAACTGCCGTAACTGAACAAACAGCAATCACAGAGGAAATTGTTGCAATAAACCATGCGATTTTTTTTGACTTCTCATTATCTACATAAATTATTTTTTCAAATGATTTTGCTGTTTCTGTCATTTCTTTTATTTTTTTACTCATGTTCAATAACCTGACTGTTGTTGATTGGTTCCGGATTTCCCGCCACATCAGATGGGAAATGTTTTGATTGAGCACATCCGGTTAATAACGGAATTGATAAAATAAACACGGTAATTAATTTTTTCATGCTGCATTTCTCGCCTTAGCTTGTTCAATAGTTGCCAGTCGTTTCGCTTGTGCTCCAAGCACCCCAGATGATGCCAAAACGTCATAACTTTTATCCGCGCCTGTGCGAACAGATTGACCAACCCAATTACCCGCCTGACCAGCTAAAGATTTATCACTATCTCGCTGCTTCCCTGCCAATCCATAGCCTAAACCCACACCAGACCGACCAGCAGACGCGCCTAAACGCCCCGCAGCGACACCGGCAATACCTAATCCCATCATAGCCATACCCTGAACTGCACCGTCCACGCCAGCACCGGCTAATTGAGTCGCAAACGATCTTGCAATTAAAACCAGTAATGCTGATAACATTCCTGCCATGAAGCCCATAGCACCGGATGTAATAATATTACTGATTGCAGAAGCATTGATTACCTGTTTTAAAATATCGCCCTGAAAATCCATTCCAATACGAATAACCAGAGAAGCGAATAACACGGTTAAAATGCTGGAAAACATCATTTGCAGCCAGTTATTAAACATCGAACGAAGAAAACCAAACATCAGGCAGAAAATAAAAATAGGGGCGGTGATAGTTAATAAGTTCATCGTCACATCAGCAACCAGATAAACCACTGTTCCGATAGCCATTAAAATAATGGAACCCGCCCAAACTAAAATCATGCCGACAGCACCCGCCATCGGTACAAAATCAGTGTCTTTTTGATAAACCTTATCCGCTAAGTTTTGTGTACTTAACCAGAGATTATCGAGCGTTTTCCAGACAGAAACGCCGCCGGAAAAACCGTCTTTCATTCCCTGTAGCGCATCAGTCGTGCTGGTTAAATACCCCCCTGCATTTGTCACAAAAGCGATAATGATGCCGAACTTAGCTAAATCCCATGCAAGATCGGCTAATGGTGTCTGACTTTTGCCCGCAAGTGTCTGATAGCCTTTCCATAATACATATAACGTAATCGCGGCAGCGGAAAGGCTCATAACATCATTTGCAAATTGAGTTTGATAACTGTCACCGATATTTTTAATCGATTCCATTATCGTATTATTAAATTTTACAAAAAATCCTTGAGCCATTTTTTCATCTCACATTAATTAAATGTTGGTACAGGAGCATTCATTTGTTGTTCTCTTAATGCCGCTTTTTCCTGAGCATTAAACATTTCCGCATCAGCTTTATTTTTATTATCCCACACGTCATATTGCATTTTTATAGCCTGAACTTTTAGTAACTGAGCCTGTAATCCGTTTGCCAAATCTTGAGATTCTTTAATATCTTTCGCATTTTCAATGCGAGAACTTAAAGACTGAATTTGTTTCATTGACTGAGCAAGTTGTTTATTAATTTCAGTACCCTGTTCAATATTAGCCGCATTTGTGATCACTTTGGCTTTACACAGATTATCTTTTGATTGAACGCCTGAGCTACACATATTAAATGCTCCGTATTTATTAAAAAGCGATTCCGCTTCCTGACTTAACATTCCTGTAGGGTTTTTTGAAAAATTCCCCACAAAAGAATCGCCTTGTTTATAAATATTTGTTAATTCAGATTGCAGATTTTTAATCTCATTGGTAAATGCACCAATTTCACGAATACCTGTCGCTGCTGCTAACTGATCTTGATACGCCTGAATCTGGTTTTTATAGTGTTGCGCTGTTTCACCCCACTGTTTAACTTTCTCAACCCACTCAGCTAACATCTGAGTATTTTGAGCACCATCAAAAACAGGAACACCGACGCCAAATGATGCAAAAGAAACAAATAACATGGTCACTGATAACATTACTTTTTTGAACGTTTTCATATTTTCACCTAAATAGCCTTTTCGAGAAATTGAGGAACCCATTCATCAGGTTTCATACCATCAGTAAAAATAGATTCAAACACATCTAAGTTATCCGCACTGGCTGATAATATTTTCATATAACGACCAACGCCGGATAAGTCTAACGTAGCTAATGCAGAGAATGACCGGTTATCATTTTTTTTCAGGCTGCTTTTTTTAATCAAAAACTGCCGTGATAACGGATCAATATTTTTTATAATCTGAAATTCTTCTGGTGTTACCTTAAATCCATTAACATAATCATCATAATCAGCATCAGGATTGGCTAGATAAATACTTGTACTACAGACTTCAACAACTGCTCTTGAGATTTTATTTTTCAGAATTTCATCAGGCGATTGAGTAGCCGGTATAACAAGACCGTTTAATTTACGGATAGTTTTTAATTTGTTATACACAAAATCACTAAACGCTTCATCTTGTAACCATTTCCAGAACTCATCTAAAAACAGAATTAATCTTCTTCCGTCTAAAAGCTGAGTAATCCGGTATAAAAGATAAAATGTAATTGGCGGACAAACTAGTGGATCATCCAAAAACTCCGTTCCGTCGATTCCAAAATTGTTTTTATCTTTAACATCGAGGGTATCGCTTTCATTGTCAAAAACCCATCCCTGCGCACCACCATTAGCCCATTGACGCAAGCGTATAATTAACCCGTTTTCTAATTCATCCCTGTTATTGCTTTGCATAAGATGCTCTAACATCCTAGATACACCGTATGACCTCATATCCAGCGGCATAGCCATAACAGCTTCTACAGCATCACTGATAACCTCTATTTCCCGCGTTGAGAGTTTTTCGCCATTACGGGTACAAAGAATGTGCATAAGCTGTTTGATAAAAACTATATTTCTTTTTGTATTTTCCAGTCCAAAAGGATTCCAGCCAGTCGGCTCACCACTTTTAACCGTGTAATACTCGCCGCCGAGCATTCTTAAACATAATTCTGCGCCACGGTCTTTATCCAGGTAAACGCATGTTGTTTTTTTGACCTTTGCTGACGCTGAAAATGTTTTTTCATTATTATATTTTTGTAGCATCACAGCTAAAAAACTCAGCATCATAGTTTTACCTGAGCCAGCCGTACCAATTACCTTTGTATTGGCCAAATTTTTTTCTCCTGTTTCATCTTTAAATAAAGATGAGTTATGCAAATTTAAATAGTACGCCTGATTACTGGGTGTTTTTAAAATTGCAATAGCTTCGCCCCAACAATTTTTATTTCTCTTACCCTGATAGAAATTATGGAACGATGCCAATTCTACATAGTTAATATTCGATATCGGCGATAAACGAGGTCGCAAATGAAAAACAGCCGGTAACTGTGAAAAATAAGCCGCTGGCAATGACAGCGTTGATAGTGAAATTATCAAGCCTAAATCAGTTAAATCAGATGAAATTTTACTGATTGATTGATTTAATTCTTTTTCGCTATCAGAAAAAATAATCAATGTAAAATGATAATAACCAAATGAAATATTACCGGCAACAATATCATTTTTCGCAATTTCAAGTTCTTTAAGCTGAGTTACAGCATCATCTTCTGTACTTTTAAGTTGTTTTTCTACACGCTTAACTGTTGAGATAGCTTCTGTTTTGCTCATTGATGTAAATGATTGAGTCATTACATAATCAGATGATGAATACTGTAACGAATCGAGAAAACCTCCAATCACTTCCGGTGAATAATCTTTAATTTCAATTGAACGAAAGAAACGATCACCATTCATTGATTTTATTTGTCCTGTATCATAATTACAAAACAGGTCATTGCCGCCAAGCACCTCATAAAATGGGGTTTTAGTCACTCTGACTTTTTGACGATTTCCGGTTAAAAGATATTGATAAAATTCTAACTGAGAAGAATAAACAACTTCGTCTTTTTCATACATACCAAGTAACCGGCATGTGAATTTATCTAACCCGCCCTCAATAGTTGAAATGATATCTTTCATTTTACTGATATTAAAATCTATCATTTCTTTTTTTTCATGAAGCGATGCTTTTTTTCGCTCCATTTTGTCGATTTTACTATCAGGACGGAATACAACTGTAAAATATAGAGTGTTACTTTTAAATTTATTTTCTCTTAATTTTGAATAATAAAGCTCTGATATCTTATCAGCATATTCATTTCCAGATAATGTATCAAAACTATCATAAAAACTTTCACGGATTGAGCTATGATAAAATGATACTGGCAAGCCTGAGTAAGAACGTAACAACGTTGCAAACTGGTTATCAATAATTGCTAATGTATTGGCTGAAACCGATTCAAAATCAGTTCCCATAACCTGAAACGTCACGACATAATCATTATTTTTAGTTTTAATGATATTTTTATCAACATGACTCGAGAAAGGAATATATTTACTAAGCGGTATTCTTTCATTTAGTTTCATAGCATTAACAAACTCATCAATAACAATCGGCTCATATTGCGAGGATAAATAAGCACTCGCCCCAAAAAATTTATTACATTTAGCATTACCCAATGTTTTTAATTTAAGACCAAATAAATTAAAAATGTGATCATCGGTTTTTGTAATTAGCCTGAGAATAAAAACACATGGAATAATGGCAATCCAAATTAATTTACTAAAATAAATCCCACTCAGAAAAAGTGTTCCTATAGCCATTGTTAAAGGGACAATAGGAACACCCATATACATAGCAGGACGAGTCATAGCTTTATATAGTAATGACATCTATTGCCCCTTTAGTGTTAACCAACCATCATTGAAGCAACTTCTGCCGCTGACGCAATAACTATTCCACCAATTATAATTGGCGCACATTCGCGTAACGTACTGCCACCGAATAGCACCTTATAACCAACCCAGAAAACAGCAATAGTTACTGTAACGACGGCAAGCCCACTTAAACCAGCTTTTACTTTTTCGAGCAAGCCTTCCGCGGCTGAGAACCCATTAGCAAAAGCCGGAGTTGCGAATAAAAAGGCGAACATGGTCAGCAGCTTATTATTAAGCCATTTTTTAATTTTCATAAAGAACCCTTAAATTTAATATCGAATATATTTGCTAGGCATTTCTTCCTCAATGAATGAGGATTTTAATAAACTATCTGGATAAATTACTGCTTCCTTTGACATCTCGATTATTTCCTTAAATCCCCCCCCTTTTTTTTCTTCTTTCGTGCTAGGAACTTTATAAGTTTGTGCATTATTTTTATAACCAATTCTTTCTATATAACTGGTGTTGGCGAACTGTGATTCTTTTTTATTTCCGGTTTCAAAATTTCCGGAGTAATAACAACTGAGTGCATTTTTTAAACTGCCGCCACGCAGATAACAGTCGAGTAATATTTTTTCAAATATTTTAAGATTTTCACACGGATCAAGCATTTCTTCCGCGCTTATATTGTATCCTTTAAAATTTCCGGAATATATTTGCATCAGACCAACTGAATATCTTGCATTATTTTGTTTCAAACGCTCCAAAATTAGCAAAGCATTATTTTTATTGTTTGGTAAATGACTAACTACCTTATCTTTAGATACTATTTCTGCAATCGCGTAGGGATTAAACCCACTTTCTACTTTTGCAATATCATTGATTGTGTCGGGATGTACCGATGCAGCACATAGCAATAAAGACGGAAGTATATTAATCACTGTCATTACCTCCATTTTGTTTAAGTTTGCAGCACTCCATATACCAATTTAACGCATACAGAGCTTGATTTTTCTTTGTTCTTAACGAATCTTTAGCATCACTGATCAAAAACCGATTTAACTCCGCAGGGAGTTTAACCGTCAGGTGCGCCGAGCCATCGTTATCAGTATCATCATTGTTGTTATTCATATCACCTTCGCAAAAAAACGATCCGTAACCGGCTCTTGATAAGATTTCGTTAATATCTCATACACAAAAAAAAGAGCACCTCCCAAAAAGGGAGTTGCTCTTCCTAAGATGCTATCTGAATTTATTTGCTATTCAAAAGTTGGTATAGGGGCATCTTGCTGTTGGTTACGGTGCAGTGCGACTTTAGCGTTCTTACAGTTATCAGAGTCAGATCCGCTTGTCTTACACTCTTGAGATTGCTTTATTGCTTCATCTGGATGATTTCTCCACCAATCAACGGACTTAGTTTCTTCATCACATGCTGATAACAATAACGCAGCAGCAACAATTATTACTCTAAACATTTAAACATTCCTTACTGATAGACAAATGACAAAGTATTCTCATGAAGATAATAGACCGCAGACAAGACGAGCTAACACCCCCAAAAGCACCGCGAGCAACCGCTAATTCCTTTCTTACACCAGATGATGTAATGCCTAAATTTTCTCCAATTTCGTCAGTAGTTTCCCCTAAAGCGTAGCGCACTGCTATCTCACATTGTTGTTGACTTAATTTTTTTCCCTCAAATATTTGAAAATTACGTGATATGTAAGTAGCATTATCCTTAGTCATAGTGACCTCTCATGCAGGTTGTTGTGGTTAGTAGGCGGTCAAAGTAGCCGCTTTGGTCGCCTACGCTGAAAGTTAAAAACCAATCCCTTTCCAGCTTCTCTCTTGTTCACGTTTCATTTTTTTATGTTCTGGTGAATCTCTTGTAATTCCATTCTCTAATGCAAAACCAATATTGTGCTGATGTTCGTGTTTTCTTTCTAATTGCGTGTTTATAGATTTATCATCATGCACATGGGTAATTTCTTTTTTTGCTTCGTTCTTCCGCGATCTATCTACACCCATATTTTCTATATGCCAGTTATTGCGTTTAGTTTCTTTATAGCCTGAAATAGAACCATCATCATTAAACATAGGACTGCGAATCAGCGTAGGATCAAGTTTTTTAATTTTTACTAAACTTCCCTCTCTAAGTTTTTCCCTTTCAAAGTGATTTTTTAAATCTTTACCCCATATTGTAATTTGCTTTCCACCGTTTAAAGTTTCATATGTCAAAAAAGGCGTTCTTTTTCCACCGGATTTATTTTGATATTCAGTTTCACCAAATGCAACCACTTTGTATGTGTTTCTCATACGAGGTCTATTTTCTTTTTGCAGACGTTCTATTTCCTTTTTCCTCTCTGGATCATTTTTATATGTTGCTGTTACGTCATATCCCATTCCCTCAAGCTGGCGACAAAAACCATGCCGAAATCCTCGTGTTTCTGCTTTTGTTAAACGCAATCGTTTTCCTGTTTCTTCATCTCGTAATTTAAAATTCACATGCACATGAGGGTGTTTTTCTTTGTCATCATGATAGACCGCAACAAAAGCATGATTAGGATATTTTTCTTTTAAAAATTCTGTTGTAGCTCTTAACGCATCCTCTTTACTTACATTAGTTTCAGGTGGCGGTGAAAAAACCATATTTTTTACATGATCAATATTTTCTCCACGATATTTTTTGTCGTAATCATTTCCTTTTGAAAGAGTTGCAGTAAACTCTTTATTAAAATCTTTTCCGGCACCAATCTGCTCATTACCATTTCCATCATAACAAAAAGCATCTAACTCTCCATCCCTTGTAATATAATCAATACCGCCTTTAATCCCTCTTGCTGTTTTTCCTGAACCAGTAAATTTAACAGTAACTTCCTTAGACGGTTTCCATGTTGGACTTTGAGGTTTATTACCTGTTTTAACTTTATGATTTAATGCGGAACGGCTGGCATGATTTTGTCGTGATGATATCCGAGATTTAGATTTAGGATCACGCTCATTTCCCCTTGCCTTTTTTCCCCTATATTCTTTTTCAATAAAAATACCCATAAATCACCCGAACCTATTCGCAACACTACTAATCAATAATTCTATTTTTGAATCAATATTCTTACATAAATTGACAACCTCAACTATTTCTCTTCTAAATTCAGGATCATTGACTGTACAAAAACGTTCACCTTTAATAATGAAATGAATATTTCGCCCAATTCTATCAATAGAAGTTGATAGTTTTTTCAATTCATTTAATTCTTGAGGATAAAGACACGTTTCATTTTTCAAACAAGATTGGCGTAAACGTATAGCTATCTCTCTGCTTAAACTCATACCATGCAGTTTTGCATTACGTTCTAACAATACAATTTCATGTGGATACAATGACACTGATACTTGTTTTGACGCTTCATTTTTAACTTCAATTTCAGATAGCACAACATCACAATCTAAAACAGAGTATTTAGCAAATGTATTAACATTATCAAATCCTTTAGCTAACGCATTAACATTAGCTCTTACATAGTCGTCATTACTCAATCTAAAAATAATTTGTTTCATAAAATCACCAGTTAGAGAGCCAGCGGCAGGCTCAGACAAAAACGTGTTTTTGGACAATCTACTGTAAAATGATATCATTTTACAGTAGATTGTCTATCCTGCATTGATGTTACTACACTTATCCATCAAATCCACATCCGAAACAGCCAGTGCCGCTTTGACCCAACAAGGGCAAAAGCAAACGGGGGGCGAAAAGCGCTCGCAAGAGGGCGATTTGAGGTTGTGGAGTTCGTGGGTAAGTGTTTTTTATTTTGACTGGCTCAACGCCGGGTAAAACAAAAAATCTTTTTGGTGTTTACCGTAGCGTTCTTTTGTCTTCGACCGTCCGGCTTTCGAGCCGTTGACAGTTTCGTTAAGGGCAGGCTTTGCAGGGAGGGAGGGGTTCCGTTCCCTTGATTCAGTCCCCCTTTTTTATCGGCAAATCAACATCAGCTTTTTTCTTGGCTTTCGTGGGTTGCCTTACATGCCCTTTAGGGCATAAAAAAACCCCGCATTATAGCGGGGAATTTTCTGCTCTGTGGTTAATGAGATTTTCCTCCTGTTCTTTTGCCTTTATTACTTCATTTATAAAACTTGAGAATTCGGAAAACTTCATAATGGGAATTGTTGTTTTCTCGCCCTTTGCAAGAGATCTTATTGCTGATATCATACGTTCAGACATTTTATTATATTCCTATTACATACAATGTCATTTAGCGTAAGGGTGTACCAGCACCCTCACGCTTTTTTTATTACGCTACGATTTCTTTGATTCGATCTATTTTATAGTCTTTTCCGGCATGAAATTTATTAAAAAACAAACCTGCTTCTTGTTCGTTTTTACCCTCAACAATCATAGTTAAATTAACATGAAGTTGATTTTTATTTTCTGCATGAAATCTAATTTCAAATTTTTTCATTTTTAGATCCCGCCCAGTTTGGGCTTTGGAGGAAAGAGGGTCTATTTCTCTTTCGATGATTTAATTACACCTGCATTTGCAAGTATCGCAGGTTTACTTTTATTTTTCATTTATTAGGATAAACCAAACATTCCACGAAGTGATTCTGTGTAATCACTAATAACACCATCTCCATTACCATGTACAAGTAGAATGTAGCCTAGTTCCTCAACTTCTGGAAAATTTTTTTCTGTTTTATTTCCAGTTAACCGTTTAACTTTCAAAATTGTTAATTCAGTATCACCAATTGCTGATAATATTTTTTCTTTGTTTCTCGTGGTTTTTACTGCAACACATTCTTCGTCACGGACGCAAATAGCTAATTCATTGTTAGATAATATAGAATCTATTAAATTTGTGATAATTACTTTTTCCCTATGCGGTAAGTTTTTCATAAAAAAACCTTAGATAAAAATATTGCCTTTCGATGATTTAATCATACCTGCATTCGCAGGTATTGCAAGTTTATTTCTTCACTATTTCGTATTCAGGGTGTGAACCAGCTAGCAATAATAAATATTTATATTCACCTACCGTTAAAGTTCGAGTTATTTTTCCGGCACTTTCTTTTTGCTGCCATGAATTTAATTGATAGCCGAATATCTCAGCGACCTCTTTCAAAGTTAATCCCGCTGCTATCCTAGCCTGTTTTACTTGTTCTGGAGTTGGTTTATTCTTCATTTAACCCACCATTAGCAATTTCTTGAATACATTCTTTTAAGATACCATCATCAAGCATCATGACTTGCTCAAAATTAAACACGTCATCAAAAACGATTACTCTTTTTGTTTTTCCTTTTTTTTCTTTCACTCTTGTTTTAACGTATTTAATAACCTTAAATTTACGTTCTGATTCATTTTCAACAACAACTATCACATAAGAATGATTACCTTTATTTTTTTTTCTCACAATAGTGCTAGTCATTAACCCTCTCTATTATTAAAAAAATAGCGCCTTTATGCCCTAAAGGGCATGTAAGGCAACCCACGAAAGCCAAGAAAAAAGCTGATGTTGATTTGCCGATAAAAAAGGGGGACTGAATCAAGGGAACGGAACCCCTCCCTCCCTGCAAAGCCTGCCCTTAACGAAACTGTCAACGGCTCGAAAGCCGGACGGTCGAAGACAAAAGAAAAATATTTTTACTCATAATGTTTTCCTAATTATTTAGTAATGATAGTGATAACGACACGATGCTATTTCTAAATTGTTTTCAGTGATTCTATAAACAAGTCTGTGCTCCTCTGTGATTCGCCTCGACCAAAAACCACTGAAATTGTGTTTTAATGGCTCTGGTTTTCCTTTTCCGGTAAATGGCGTTCTTTTGATATCTTTGATTAGGTCGTTAATGCGCTTAACCATTTTTTTATCTGTTTGTTGCCAGTATAGATAATCCTCCCAGGATTCATCTGTAAAAATTAGACTCATTCCTGAATTTCCCTTTTAGTACCTTTGCCATTGTTTAGTGCATCAATAGAATTCATTAAATGACGAGCATTAGCTGGAGAGCGCAAAAGATAGGCTGTTTCTTCTAATGCCTGATATTCATCGTAAGACATGAGAACACAGGGAACACCCTGCTGCCGTGTGATTAAAATAGGAATTCGGTCATCAATACTCTCATTCATGATTGACGTTAAGTTATTACGTACTTCGGTATAGTTTACTGTTTTCATGTGTATATCCTCGTGTTGATATGAACAATTATACACCAGCCTATTAACAAGTACAGATATAAGTACAGTTTTTGTTTTATTTATAACCATCATCTAGAAACGCCGTAAAACGGCCTATATGCAATTCTTATTCTTACTGACAAAGAAACCTTATGAGGATGAGAAAATCTGTTAGCGTGCATTGAGGGACTTAAAAGAATAAAAAATTTTGAAGTGACCGTGACCGCAACGCTCGCCGCAGTCTTTTTCTGAGGCGTACCGCAGGAGCAAAGCGACGAGGAACGAACAGAAAAAGCGAGGAAGCGTAATTTCCGTATTGTCGATATGAGCAGGTACTCCCGAAATTTTAATTTGATCACTCTGAAAGTTTCTCTGAGTTATCCACAACGCCAAAAGGTTAAATAACTTCTTTTTTCTTTTTTTTCTTTAAAACTTAAAAACTTGTGATGATTGTAATTAATTGAAATATAATAATTAATTAATTTTACCATGAGAGGATATGTCACGAACCATGAGAGGATATGTCACGAACCATGAGAGGATATGTCACGAACCATGAGAGGATATGTCACGAACCATGAGAGGATATGTCACGAACCATGAGAGGATATGTCACAATATCCACATAAAAAAGAAAAAATAATCTATATCAGATAGTTAATGGATTTTATTTGTATCTTAGCTGTATCTTAGCTGTATCTTTTGTTTTTCATACGAACCATGAGAGGATATGTCACTGGTTTGTGGAATCGGTAGCTTTCCGCCATTCAACCATGAGAGGATATGTCACGAACCATGAGAGAAAAAAATTGCTTCTCATGTATATGGTGTTATAATCAGGATATGTTTATTGCTACAGTCATTGAGTGATGAAATGAATATATCGAAAAAGACTAAGATTAGACATAGAAATGAATTAAATAAAACGTTGGCACAATTACCATTGCCAGCAAAGAGAGTTGTTTATATGGCTCTAGCTCCTGTTGATAGTAAAAATCCAATAGAGAAAGGTACTGTATTCAGAATAAGAGGTGATGAACTTGCAAAGATTGCTGATATTTCAAAATCAGTTGCATTTAGACAGTTGAAAGAGGGAGCCAAGCAATTAATATCTAGTAGTTTATCGTTAACAGGTGATGATTTAGTTGTTTTAGCTAAAGACTTAGATTTGCCATACACTGAAAAAAATAAACCATCAGATATTGATTTATCAATAACTGATTATTGCGCTTATTTTGATAATGACGGATATTTAGATCTGAAATTTTCTAGAGTTATTGAGCCTTACATATCAAGTCTCATAGGGAAAAAAAATAAATTTACAACACAGTTACTATCATCAAGTGTTAAACTAAGTGGATTGTACTCATCGGCATTATATCAACTGATCAGAAAGAATTATTCAAAATTCAAATCAAAAAATGATTTCTATATAGAAATTAATGATCTCAAGGATGAAATAATAGCTTATGGGTTTAATGAAAATGGAGATATTGAATATAAATATCCAGAATTTCCTATCTTTAGGCGTGATGTCATTAATAAAGCTGTAAAAGAAATAAAAAATAAAACAGAAATAACTCATCTTGAATTTGAAACGAAAAAAGAAGGGCGGCGTGTAGTTGGTGTGACTTTTTATTTTATTGTAAATGAAGATGTCTATTCAGGTATGGATAATGAATTTTCTTCATTTACGGAAGAAGAAAATGAATTTTTTGAAAAAATGGATGGTGCTTTATGAAAAATAATATCTATCATGTTTCTTTTAACAAAAAAGAAAATAATGTTTCTGTAAATGATGATAACTACCACAATGACAATCTACCAAACGGAGATGAAAATTATTTATCACGGATTTCTTTAACGCTTCGTTACGTATTAGCAATAATATTGTATGTGGTCGTGATTGTTCCTTTAAGTATCTTTAGTGCTTTAAAATGGCTGATTTTGTTGATTGGCGGTGTAGTCGCTACAGGGTTGAGTATTTTCTATTTTATGGATTCCGGTTTAAGTGGTTATGTTGTTTGTTTGTGCTGGATTGCTCTAGGAATTACAGGCAACTCTGATATACTACTCAATCACTGGATTGAAAGCAGATACCCATTTAAGCTATTCAAAGTCGCTAAGGGTTAATGTATGCAGCGAACACCAAAAAGATTTTTTGTTTTACCCGGCGTTGAGCCAGTCAAAATAAAAAACACTTACCCACGAACTCCACAACCTCAAATCGCCCTCTTGCGAGCGCTTTTCGCCCCCCGTTTGCTTTTGCCCTTGTTGGGTCAAAGCGGCACTGGCTGTTTCGGATGTGGATTTGATGGATAAGTGTAGTAACATCAATGCAGGATAGACAATCTACTGTAAAATGATATCATTTTACAGTAGATTGTCCAAAAACACGTTTTTGTCTGAGCCTGCCGCTGGCTCTATTTTTTAGGGGTAATTGTATGTTTTTCACAAATAAAAAAAAATCAGATGATGAGTATGTGAGGGTGGGAAAGAATGAATTCTTAGTCTTTTTTGCAAATGATTGTTTTACAGCTAAACCATTGTTGGCTGATAAACAGCAAGAAATTTATACTTATCTTAAAAATGAAATTAAAAGTAACTATCAGGTTTTACCAAAGGTCAGGTTACTTGAATTTTTGAATCCTGTCGGTGATATTGATGAACAAAAACGTCTTATTCTTGAAATCCAAAATATAACAACTGATATCATCATTATTAATGATGATAGAAATGTTATAGCAGTGATTTTGATTGAGCCTACCACCAGAACAGCGTTCTACGAAAAAAAATTAAGTTATACAGAAAGAATTTGTGAGTTAGTAAATGTTAAATTTACCATCTTAAAAGATGTGATTGATATAGAAACCAATGGTGTGATATCAGAATATTTAAAAGAGGACTAATAAATTAATCCTCTAATGATAATCGCCTTAAATACTAATACATTAATACATTAATCCATTGAATCATAGGCATCTTTTAGGTTATCTAGAAGCTTACTCACTGCCCGAAAACCGTCAGGATCATTTCGAGCAACCAATATCAATTCGATAATATCTTCGGCAAGTAATTCATGTTTTCCTGAGCATTTTTTGATCATGTGAATGAGTTTTTCTTTAGTTTCTTGAGTTACAGAACTACGGGCAAATTGATATCTGTTATTATTAAGTCCTTTGAGATAAATACTCATATTGTGACCTTTGTTATGTGTTTTTCAAATATTGGAGTCTACTTTAGTTTTCAACATAATAGTCTTTACGGCCAGAACGGTTCTAAAATCCAGCTAGCTATCAACTGACGCGCTTTCTTATCTAGGAGTGATGCTGCTTTTATCAAATCAAATTCAAACGTATATTGTTGCGTCCAGATAGATATAAAAAATTGAGCAAGTATTATTTCACTATGACTCATTAATTTTTTTTCGTTCTCCCACAATATCATTTTTAATTCACGGCGTTGCCAGTCCCATAACCCCGCTAAACGGGGATATTCACTAACCATTTCTGCAAATCTTGCCTGCTCTGGGGATAGGTTTATTTTGTTTAGATTCATCTTATTTATTTCCCTACTATATCACTTTTTTCATAATACCATATTCGTATATAATTTGGTTTTAAATAACCTAAACGTCCTTTTTCTTCTATTGTCATTAAGGTTTCGATGTTTATAATTTGAATGTGATCTTTATTACTGTTTAACCAGTCATCAATTTTTTCTTGTGTTGTTCGCGGTACATCATGACTAATATCTTTGTATCTTACTTTCATTTCATCACCTCAATTAGATATGCGCTTTGTTGTTTCCGTTTATGTCGTCTATTTATTTCGGGGGTTTTTCACCACGCAGCAAATAAGCTGGATATAAAATTCATGATCTGCAATCATAAGCTACAGATTTACGATGCCTGTTGAAAAGCCAAATACCCCACATTTGTCATTAGTTGCCTCCTATGTACCCAACATATAACATCCCGCTTTTTAACTGGGGTATTGCGACCAATTCAGCGAAATTTTCCATAGCGGGCTAATTTAGGCGAACAATGTATTTCCCAGTTCATCTTCATCGTCACCAAGCCCATTTGTGGAATTCATTTCATTACCTCTATTAGATATTTAGCTTTATCGCTTGGAGATAAGGACTCAAAAGCCAGTAATGAAGCTCGTAAAATAGTAATACGTTTCTTGCCTAACCCGTTTGTAAGTCCGTCCAAACGGGTTAGAGTTTCCTCATCCATTCGAAAACCAACCATTACGGACTCTGGTTTTTTTGTGGGTTTTTTATCGCCTTGCGCAATAAACTCATTGACTGTTTTTTCTTCTGACAGCTTAATTACGGGAGCATGTTTTTTCAGTTTAGAAATGAAGCTGTTATCCATAATAATCTCTTTATTTGCTAATCATTGACTAATCATAATTGATTAATCAATGATTGTCAAAGTCAATGATTAATCATTGATTATCTTTTGATAACTCTATTATTTCATTAAATAAAAGTTCAAGTTGTGCTTTTGCTGTGCCAACATTTTTTCCCTTGAGTTCGTGAACCCCTAAACCATCGTTAATGGCCTTAATAAACGCTTTCAGAGCGGAAATTCGGGTTTTAAATGGAGTAAGAAGTAACGGATCTTCTTTGAGGTATTGAGCGACTTTGCTAGCATCATTGTTAAATGAAGATGTAGGACAGCGATTTAATAGTGTAAATGCTTTTAGATTAGGATTTTCCCTTTTTGCCTCTGTTACGATAGCCGATAGTTTATTTAGTGTAACCACTTCAAGCATCACTTCAGGATTAACCGGCGCAATAAAAAAATCGGCAACAAGTAAGGAACTACGAAGTTCAACACTATCATGTCCGGCAGTATCAACTAGGATCACATCTGTGATGCCATGTAATTTCTCTATTTCTTTATGAATATTGCTACCATAACAGGACATGATAGTAATATTTGGCACTGATTGCTCATTTCTAAAGTTTTGCCATGTGTCCAGATCTTTGTTTTTGTCCGTTCTAACCAGTACAACGGACGCTGTTTTTTGTTGTAGCATGACAGCAGCATTCGCCGCGATAGTTGTTTTTCCTACACCGCCTTTATTTGAACCAAAAACAATAATCATTGCTTAATCTCCTGTGATCTTCTAATGAATAATCATAAATGATATATCTTTGATTAATCATAGTTGATTAATCTTTGAGATGTCAATAAAAGAAAATCATTGATTAATCTATTTTGATTAATCAATGGTTAACATAGAAATAAAAAAACAAGAGTCACCAAAACAGGGGGCTTTAACGCAAAAATGGCCTGAAATTATTTGTGTTAATTATTTGTTAAAAGAATGGCAGGGAATGAGAAATTTGGTGATCGGTTATCTTTGGTAATTTTTGAGTTTTGCCGGGCAATCAGGTGATCTTTTGCGGGCTTACTGGTGCTGTGACGTTGTAACCGCGAAAAGATTGGCTAAAGTGGGCGATTTAACATAACTGTTCATTAGAGGGGTGCGCTACGCAATTAAAATTTTAAACATGTTGTAACTAAATTAGTTCAACTAATTTGATGCGATCGCAGCTGATAACCGCACTGGCCATCTAGAAAATAGTGGCGCCGGTGTTTCAGTGTTTTTTTATTTTACAATTAGTTATCGGGATTGATTAAGAAAAAAAGTAGTTTAGAATTTTTGAATGATATAAAATATTTAGTGCGCTACGTGAAATCTTAAAAAATAGCAGGGGCATTACCCATCAGATTTTACGTACACGCACCAATTCACTAACAACCAAATCAGCCCCCTGCGCTGTTATGTGGATTCCGTCAGCAGTCCTGACCGTGATCCCCTGTATTTTTTCGCTGTATTTCATCCCTAGTAGTTTTCTCATATCAATAGTAGCAATACCCTGATTATTTGCTGCGGCTTTTATTGCTGTTCTTGTGTTATTCAAAAGGGTATTTTTTTGATTATTTTCTAATGTAGGTGGTAAAACCCAAACGATATTTTTATTTTGTTGCTTTATTTTTTTTATGAAATTTTCAATTTTTAATTGATATGTGTGTATATCTTTTTTTTGAATGTGGTCGTTTGTTCCTAATACTATATAAATAGTGTCATAACTGCGTAAATCAATTTCATTTATGTAATTTTGCCAATCTAATAATGTCTGTGAATTTAAGCCTGTACTTTCTAAAAATTTAGCATCTATAGGCGCGATTTTTTTGTAGCTGATAGCCAACGGATAAGTAAGAGAATCACCTATAAAAAGAGGCTTGCTATTCCCTATTAAGGGAATAGCAATTAATAATGATGATAAAAATTTACTGATTGTTTTCATTTTTATCATCAATTAAATATTGATCCAATGAATGACCATCATTTATAAGAGATTGCAACCCTTTTTTCATTCTGCCAATACCTGACCATGTATCAATCTCTCCTGTTGTTGGGTCGGTGAAGCGATATTTAGGGGCTTTGTTTTTTTTACTTTTCCGTATTTTTCTTGTTTCTGCCGTCACTGGTTCAGATAATGACTCAATACTAAATCCCATTTCTTCAATCAGCTTAATTGCCTTTTGTCTTTTATTTTCACGTTCTTCTGCTTCCAATTTTGCAAGTTCAAATGCTTCACGCTTTTCTTCAACAATGCCTTTTAGTTTATTGCAAACATCTTCTAGCCACTCAAAATCTTTTGTTTGTGCAAATCTTCGTAAGCTAGTTAACCCGCTAAGATGATTAGAAGTGATTTGATATTCTTCATCTTTTGTTAATTCTTTCATTTCATACCTCATTTATTGAAATAATCATTACCTAACTTAGTAAAGTATAGTTACTTTTTTCTTTCTGGAAAACCTAGTTTTCCAGTTTTTCTATCCTCTAAGATAAGTTCCGTATCAAAAGGTTTACCTGCTTTTGATTTAAATCCTTTAATCAGATTTGATTTTCCATCCTTGATAATTTTTTCCACCTGATTTTGTGTTAATTTTTTACCGCAAAATTCAGACCATATTTTAAACTCACAACCAGCACAAAAAAATCCTTTTGGTCTGATCAATATTTCATTATTACATGTAGGGCACATTACGTTTAAACGAGATATAGCCCCCTCATTTTGTTTTTCTGTTACAGGCTGACCATTTTTATCAGGGAAAGTGGTTTTACATTCAGGATAGCATGAGCAGCCCCAAAAGAAACCATTTTGACTTTTACGTCTGCGCAAAAAACCAGTATTACAAACAGGACATAATGCGGAATTTGATGAAATGTTAATACCATTTTTATCAAGATTACTGATAAGATCACTGATATAATAATCTGTTTCTTCAATAAAATCAGATACAGCAAGTTCACCATTTTTTATTTTAGACTGTTTTTCAGCCCACAGAGCAGATATATCTGGTTTTGTAACTTCATCCGGTAAAGCAGCACAAAACTCCTGACCTTGCTTTGTCGTTTTCCAGACAAGCTCTGAATAGCCTTTTTCTTTCTCGATTGAAATTAAGCCGGTATTAGCCGCCAATTTATCAAGAATGCCAGCCCTGGTTGCTTCCGTTCCTATACTGCCCTGATCTGTGCTTCCCTCATCTTTTGCTTCAAGAGCTTTCCGTAATCCCTGATCATCTATGAATTTAGCAGCGCGGGTCATTGCTGCAAGCAATGTTGATTCCGTAAAATATTTTGGCGGTAATGCCGGTTTTTTGTCCACAAAAGCAGATTCACATAAACCATCATCATTAAATTTCAGTGTTGATAAATCAAAATCTACTTTAGCGTTATCTTCATCATCATTATCTTTACCTAATGATTCCCAACCTTTTTGCACTAACCCGCTTTGCGTTGCTGTAAATGTATTGCCCTTTATATCAAAATGTACTTTGGTTTTATCACGTATTGCATCCGGATAAAATAAACCGATGTAGTAAATTGAAACAAGGCGATATACATTTTTTTCTTTTTCTGTTAACTGGATATTTGCACCGTTTTTAGTGGTTGGCACAATAGCATGATGTGCTTCAATTTTTTTTGCATTGAAAGCCTTATGTTTTTGTCCTTTATCCATTTCAGCCGCCGCCGCCACTAATTCCGGCATTGTAGCACTGATAGCAGCAGCGATATCACCCGCCTGATAATAATGCTCATCAGACAAATAACGGTTATCCGTGCGCGGATATGTCAACAGTTTATGTGTTTCATATAAACCCTGCATAATATCTAACGTTTCTTTAGCCGTATAGCCGAATCGTTTTGCACAAATTTGCTGTAAAGTTGAAAGATTAAGCGGCATAGGCGGTTTGGTATTTTCTGTATTTGTTGCAGCAATAGTAACTTTAGCATCTTTGCCTGAAACTGTTTCTGCTATATGCCGCGCTTGAACATCAGAAATTAAACGTCTTTTATCATCAATCTGGTTATTGTCAGTCGTTTGATATTTAGCCTTAATTCGATGCCCGTTCACCTGAATTGAAGCGTAAATGTCATAATAAAAACTTTCATTGTGGTTCTGATTCGCTAGGGTTCTCATATTTACTAATCCGAGCACTGCACTTTGTACACGACCTACGTTTAAAACGCCCTGATAGCCTTTTTCCTGACCTTTTAAAGTACAGCCACGGGTAAGATTATAACCGAAACTTTGATCGAGTAGGGCGCGGGATAATGCACTATTTGACATACCCCGAAACTTTTCATTTGGTTGCATATTAGCCAGTGATTTTTGTACCGGCGCTAAATTAAGATCTGCAATTAAAAGGCGTTCAACCGGCTTAGTGTTACGCGCATAACCTAAAATTTCATCAACCAGTAAACAGCCTTCTTCATCCGGATCGCCAGCATGTACAATACTTTTAGCCTGTTCAATTAGAGACAAAATAATTTTTGTCTGATCCGCTGATTCTTTTTTGACTTTATAGGTAGGCGGAAAAATAGTTTTGATAGGCAAATCACTGAAACGCCAGCTTGCATATTTTTCATCATAATCTTGAGGATCGCTAAGTTCGAGCATGTGACCATAACACCAAGTTACAACGTTAGAGCCATGTTGAAAATAACCGTTTTTCTTTTCTGTGCTAGGGTTTCCACCAAGCCCTTCAAAAATGGCTTTTGCTAATGACGGTTTTTCTGCAATAAAAAGTTTCATAAATTCACCTCATTTGAAATTAAATTCAAGGTTAAGATCTAAAATTATAATTACCGTTTAAAAGGCGGGACTAACCCCGCCATTGATTTTTTACCAACGGTTGAATCATTCCTCGCTATTTTTTACTTTGTTACTATATCTTTTAGATAAATCCAAAATGAAACATCCTAGTATGAATTTTTTTATACCTAATAAATAACGAAAAAGCAAAGACATCAGAACAAAAGACAAAAACAATTGAAGTAAAGGAGTAATATTAACATTTATTAATGTTAATATTGTGATAGCCAAATCAACGTTTATATATTTTATCATTTCAGGCTGATATATCAGATATGCCACACATGATAAAAAAAATATTTTTGGCAAAACAAGTACCACAGTCATAATTTCATTTAGAATGTCCAATATAAATGAACAGCCCCCCAATAAAAAATCAATCAATAACTCTTTTTTTTCATTTGAAATCATTTTCTAATCCTTATCTAAAGTTAATGCCGTTTATTTTTTACATAAAAACCAATAATAAAAAAGAAAATACTCAGTAACAAAGCTAAAAAAAACATACCAAACATAAAATCAAACATAATCCCCCCAAAAAAAATTCAGCATATAACATGATAATGCTATCTAATATGGTAGTGACCAAAATACATTTCCGGAAAACTGAGTGTTAATTCAAACGAGTTATTTTCTTTTGTTGCATCACTCATACCGTATTTTTCAAGAAACAGCATCATATCTTCATTGATGTTTTCCTTATCAATGAATAACGATACGTAAATATTCACCTGAGTTAAATTTCTCTCTGAGTTCTGCACTCTCTTTTGTGATAATAATTTTATCAACTGATAATAAATCATGGTCATTTAATATTGATTTATTTAGTCTCTTTATCTCATTGTAATTTAACATTTTATGCCTCTGATTAAAAACCCATTTTTAAATTAGATATGTATTTTTAACTAGGTAGAGTGAACTCTACCTTAGTTCTATCATTACCACCCTATGCTAATCCCAGCTCCAAATACTGCACTATCTGAATTATTCCAGCTAGTTGAGGCTCTGATATTAACAGAGTCACTTAATTTACGTTGCATTCCTAATGCAACAGCACTTCCATTTTTATATTGCCCCAACCCAACTCCAAAACTAAATATTGAATTATTTACATATGGAATGTTACTCATTGCGGCAACACTGGCAATTCCCGCATTCGATTGTTTTTCAATTCGTTCAATTTTATTATTGAGATAATTAATCTTTTGATCTCCATATGAACGTAATTCATTGAAACGCCAATCGGTATAATTATTCGCGCTGGCTAACGTTTTTTGATCTCCTGAAATACGTTCATTACGTTCGATATTGATTCTATTATTTAATTGACCATCTAAGACCATTCGTGCCGCCTGTTCTCCTGCGATCAGTTGGTCAGTGCGGGTGTTGCTGTCGGTGATGGCCTGTGTGCGTTCATTGCGCTCAACGCTGAGGCCAGATGCCAAGTTTCTATTGGTTGCATCAATGTTGCCCTGCAATTTTTTGTTCGCCGCGTCCCGCGTCGTCCGTTCGCCTGCGATCAGTTGGTCAGTGCGGGTGTTGCTGTCGGTGATGGCCTGTGTGCGTTCATTGCGCTCAACGCTGAGGCCAGATGCCAAGTTTCTATTGGTTGCATCAATGTTGCCCTGCAATTTTTTGTTCGCCGCGTCCCGCGTCGTCCGTTCGCCTGCGATCAGTTGGTCAGTGCGGGTGTTGCTG